>NZ_DHXG01000079.1:48441-76765 GCF_002413585.1 Paracoccus sp. UBA5162 | reverse complement strand
CCGACGGTCGAGGACACGATCAGCATCCTGCGCGGCATCAAGGAAAAATACGAACTGCATCACGGCGTGCGCATTTCCGATGCCGCGCTGGTCGCCGCCGCGCAGCTTTCCAACCGCTACATCACCGACCGCTTCCTGCCCGACAAGGCCATCGATCTGGTCGATGAGGCCGCCTCGCGGCTGCGGATGGAGGTGGACAGCAAGCCCGAGGAACTGGACGCGCTGGATCGCCAGATCCTGCAGATGCAGATCGAGGCCGAGGCCCTGAAGAAAGAGGACGACGCGGCCAGCCAGGACCGGCTGGAGCGGCTGGAAAAGGATCTGTCCGACCTGCAGGAACGCAGCGCCGAGATGACCGCCCGCTGGCAGGCCGAACGCGACCGGCTGGAGGGCTCGCGCAACCTCAAGGAACAGCTTGACCGGGCGCGCGCCGAACTGGATCAGGCCAAGCGCGAGGGCAATCTGGCGCGGGCGGGCGAATTGTCCTATGGCGTCATTCCGGGGCTGGAAAAGCAGCTTTCGCAGACGGATGAAGCCGAAGCCGACGGGCCCATGGTCGAAGAGGCCGTGCGCCCCGAACAGATCGCCGAGGTCGTCGAACGCTGGACCGGCATCCCGACCAGCAAGATGCTGGAAGGCGAACGCGACAAGCTGATGAAGATGGAAGACGAGATCGGTCGCCGCGTGATCGGCCAGTCCGAGGCCGTGACCGCCGTCAGCAACGCCGTGCGCCGCGCCCGCGCCGGTCTGAACGACGAGAACCGTCCGCTGGGCAGCTTTCTGTTCCTGGGTCCCACCGGTGTCGGCAAGACCGAACTGACCAAGGCCCTGGCCGAATACATGTTCGACGATGATTCCGCGATGGTCCGCATCGACATGTCCGAATTCATGGAAAAACATTCCGTGGCGCGGCTGATCGGCGCACCTCCGGGCTATGTCGGCTATGACGAGGGCGGCGTGCTGACCGAGGCCGTGCGGCGCAGGCCCTATCAGGTGATCCTGTTCGACGAGGTCGAAAAGGCGCATCCCGACGTCTTCAACGTGCTGTTGCAGGTGCTGGACGACGGCGTGCTGACCGATGGGCAGGGGCGGCGCGTGGATTTCAAGCAGACGCTGATCATCCTGACCTCGAATCTCGGTTCCCAGGCGCTGTCGCATCTGCCCGAGGAGGCGGATTCGACCGATGCCCGCCATCAGGTGATGGAGGCCGTGCGGGGTCATTTCCGCCCCGAATTCCTGAACCGTCTGGACGAGATCATCATCTTCCGCCGCCTGTCGCGGGCAAACATGGACGGCATCGTCAGCATCCAGCTGATGCGGCTGGAACATCGCCTGGCGCAGCGCAAGATCACGCTGGATCTGGATCAGGACGCACGGCAATGGCTGGCCGATCAGGGCTATGATCCGGTCTTCGGCGCCCGCCCGCTGAAAAGGGTGATCCAGCGGGCCTTGCAGGATCCGCTGGCGGAACTGCTGCTGTCGGGCGAGGTGCTGGACGGCCAGACGGTGCATGTCGGCGCGGGCGATGAGGGGCTGATCGTCGGCAACCGCGTCGGCCGCGCCGGCCCGAAGCTGGGCGCTGTGGGCGAAGGTCCGAAGCCCGACGCAACCTTGCATTGAAGAAGAGGGCCGCGAAAACCTTTCGCGGCCCTTTTTCGGTTCTCGATCCGGATCTGTCCTCTCTGCCGGGCGCGCTATCTCAGCGCGGCAATGATCCAGTCCTTGACATGCGGCACGGCGCGCGGATGGGTCAGGAATTCCGCGACCGGCATCATCCGCCATTCCTGGCCCTCGTCGCCGAAGCGGATCGCCTCGATCTCGGCCGGCACCAGCCGCCCGGCGAACAGCCATGACACCATGTCGGGGCGCTGATGCGATCGGAAGACATGCGCCGACAGGCGTTCTGACGCCAGGCGCAGCCCGAACTCCTCGAACAATTCGCGCAAGGCGCAATCCACCGGCCGCTCGGCACCCTCGCGGCCGCCGCCGGGCAGATCCCAATGCGCTGGGAAGGGGATATGGGCGAAATCGTCGCGCAGGCAGGTCAGCAACCGCCTGCTCTCCATCAGCAGCAGTTTCGCACCGTGAAACGGCGCTTCTTCGTTGCCCAAATACCCGTGGGACGCGGCCCCCCGCGCCGTCATTCGTTGATGTCTCGATCCCACCGGCGGACCTGACCCCGATTGCTCCCGGCGACCCGGCGCAGGATCAGCCAGATCACGCCCGACAGGATCGCCGTCACCACCAGCGTCACCGCCAGACCGGCCCCCCACAACCCGGTCAACAGCAGGATCCCCATCAGCCCGACCGAGGCCGCAAGCCCCATGAACACCCAGCCCGGCGCGAACAGTTCCAGCGCCGCCAGAGCCAGCGCCGCGATCAGCCACAGCCATCCGTTCAGCCAGCTCAAGACGAATGTCCCCGAAGCTGGCTGAAGGCATCCTTGAACGCATCCAGCGCCGCCGCCGGCAACAGGACCACCTGCTTGCCGCTGCCCTGTCCGACCTGCACCAAAGCCTCGACCTGCTTCATCGCCACCTGATATTGCGCGGCCTCCAGCCCCTTGCTGGAAATCGCCTCGGCGATGATCGAGGTCGCATAGGCTTCGGCGTCGGCCATGACGCGGCGCGCCTTGGCCTGTTGCTCGGCCGCATAAA
Organism: Paracoccus sp. UBA5162; assembly: GCF_002413585.1. Lineage (NCBI taxonomy): Bacteria > Pseudomonadati > Pseudomonadota > Alphaproteobacteria > Rhodobacterales > Paracoccaceae > Paracoccus > Paracoccus sp. UBA5162. The sequence goes on along the minus strand of NZ_DHXG01000079.1, from coordinate 74,108 downwards.
GCGCGCCGTCGGCGGCCAGTTCGACCGCCCGGCGTTTGCCTTCGGCCTCGGTCACCTGCGCGCGGCGGGCGCGTTCCGCATTCAATTGTTGCAGCATCGCGGCGCGGGTGGCGTCGTCCAGATTGACGTCCAGGATCTCGGCCCGCGTCACTTCGATCCCCCAATCATCGACGACATTGGCCAGCGAATCGCGAATTCGTTCGATCAGCTGGGCGCGGTTCGACTGGACCTGATCCAGTTCCATGGTGCCGATCTCGGAGCGGACGATACCCGTGACCGTGGTGGCGATGGCAGCATCGATGTCGCGGATGCGGTAGACGGTCTTTTCGGGTTCGATGATGCGGTAGAAGACCGAAGTCTCGACCTCGACCAGAACGTTGTCCGCGGTGATGGCATCCTGCCTGCTGGTGGGCAATTGCCGTTCCAGGATCGAGATCCTGTGCGCCACCCGGTCCAGAAACGGCATGATGATGTTGATCCCCGGCCCCAGGACCGAGCGCAGCCTGCCAAACCGTTCGACCACGAATTTCTCGGATTGCGGCACGATCCTGACGGCCGCGCTGACGGCCAGCAGGATCACCAGCGCCAGCACGATCAGCGCCAGGTTGCGTCCCGGAAGATCGCTCAGCGCCTGCGGCAGATTGTCCATCCCCATCCCCCCTATTCGGCCGCGATCCGCGCGCCGGTTCCGTCCGCGTCGTCGATCACGGCCAGCTTGCGGATCACCCTGCCCAGTCTTTCGGCAAAGCGGTCGAAATCAGGCAGCGGCGTCAGGGACTTCTCGTCCATGTACAGCGCTCGATCGATCTCGATCTGGACGACATGGACGTTCCGGCCGGGCCGACCATAGGCCGAGCAGATATAGGCCCCCGAGAAGGGGGAATTGCGGCGGATGCGCCAACCCTCGGCCTCGAAGGCGGCGGCGACGATATCCGAGACGCGGGCCGAGGCCGACAGCCCGTGGCGATTTCCCAGCACCATGTCGGGCCGCGGGCCCTGAAGGTGGCTCAGCGCGTCATGCGGCATGGAATGCATGTCGATCAGGATCGCCTGCCCGAAGGTCGTCCGCGCCTCGGCGATCAGCCCGGCCAGCATGGCATGATAGGGCCGCCAGCAGGCGGCGATGCGGCGCTCGGCCTCGGCCCGGTCGATCGGGCGGTCGTGGATCGTGCGGCCCTGCGACACGACACGCGGAATCACCCCCAGACCGGCCAATGTGCGCTGGTTCAGCGGGTGCCGGGGCACGCCGCGCACGACCAGCGGATCGATCTCGTCGGCGCCGCGATTGAGATCGACGATGCAGCGCGGCACCTTGGCCGCCAGCGTCACCGCGCCATGATCGCTGGCGCAGGCGGTCAGGCGGTCCATGAACGCATCCTCGGACGAACGCAGGACGGGAATCGGCAATCTGGTGCCCGCAAGAAACCATTCGGGATAGTCGCGGCCCGAATGAGGCGAGGCCATGATGACGCCGCTGGCCCAGCGTGCGGGCCTGACAAGCGAAAAGGGCAGATCGGACAGGCTCAATTGCTGGTTCCGGGCTCTGTTTGATCCTGCCAATATAGACCGAAGAATGTTGCGCCAATAGGCCTTGAATCCGTCGAAAGCCGCCTATATAGACACGCGGACCGAAGCGGTCGGGCCGAATCCCGAGGGGGTTGGGCCTGGGTGCCGAAGCACGGGCGGTTAGCTCAGCGGTAGAGCACTACGTTGACATCGTAGTGGCCACTGGTTCGATCCCAGTACCGCCCACCATTTTTTCGCCGCCCCCGGCCGCAACCGGGGGCATTTCGTTTTCCAGGGCGGCTCAGCAGCGCCGCGACGATGGAGAAGACCGATGAAGGTTCGCAACTCGCTCCGCTCGCTCAAGAGCCGGCACCGCGACTGCCAGGTCGTGCGCCGCAAGGGCCGCGTCTACGTGATCAACAAGACCAACCGCCGGTTCAAGGCTCGTCAGGGCTGAACCGGCGCCCTTGATCCGGGCGTCCCGGCAGATCGCCACGGAATCGAAATCACCCGCCCCCGGCGGGTTTTTTCTTGGCAAGCCGCCCGACATCGCCTGCCGGATCCGGTGCGCGCGGGCTGGGGGCGCAGTCACGAGGGGGCATCCGTGATCGAACGGTCCTTCAGTGACCGGGACACGCATTCCCGGGCGCTGTTTTCGGAATGCGGCGCCTATCGCTATGCGCTGACGCGCCGGTGGGGCAGGGGCAGGCGGCTGACCCTGGTGCTGCTGAACCCCTCGACCGCCGACGAACGCCGCAATGATCCCACCGTCGCCCGCTGCGAGGTTCGTGCCCGCGCGCTTGGCTTCGGGGCATTTCGCGTGACCAACCTGTTCGCCTTCCGCGCGACCGATCCCCGCGACCTGAAACGTGCCCTCGATCCTGTCGGTCCGGACAATGACGCGATCCTTGAACGATCCGCCGACTGGGCCGATACGGTGCTGTGCGGCTGGGGTCTGCACGGCGCGCATCTGGGGCGCGGACCCGCGGTCGAGGCACGCCTGCGGCAACGGGCGCGCGATCTGTGCCATCTGGGCCTGACCGGCACGGGCGCGCCGCGGCATCCGCTCTATGTCGCCTATCGCGTCATGCCGGTGCCGTGGCGTTAACGTATTCTTAAGAAAACGATTCCCTGCCGCGTGATCTGGGCTACACTTCATGCGTGTGTCCGCCTTGCGCGGTTTTTCGAGGTGTCGGCCGATGCTTATGCTTGCAGGTTTGATGGGGCTTCTGGTCGCCGGGATGAGCATCGACTTGTCTCCGCTTGGGCAGACGCAGGCGGATGACATGCCCGAAGACGATCTGCCCGAAGACGAGGCGGCGGGCGATTCCCTGCCGCCGATCATGCCACAGCCCGACATGCCGGACGAGGGCGACAGTGCCGGTTCCGAAACCGATGGCTTCATTTCCGATGTCAGCAGCCTGCCCGCCGATCTTGCGCCCGAGGCTGGCGCAGATCCCGCCGTTTCGGCCGGCACCGGCGCGGTTGCCGGCGATCCGGGCGATCCGGGCACGGCCGAAGAGACGCCGGAACAGATCCTGGCCGCGATCATCGGGACCGACAGGGCCGATGCGCTGATGGGCGGCGACGGTGCCGACAGCATCGACGGCCTGGGCGGCAGCGACGATTTGCGGGGCGGCCTGGGCGACGACACGATCAGGGGCGGGTCGGGCCAGGACTGGATTCAGGGTGACGCCGCCTATGGCCCCGGTGGCAACGACGAGATCCACGGCGGCTCCGGCGACGATTCGCTGGCCGGGCAGGGCGGCGACGACCTGATCTGGGGCGACGAGGGCGACGACACCATCCTGGGTGGTGCGGGCAGCGACAGCCTGTTCGGAGGCGCCGGCAATGACTGGATGTCGGGAAATGACGGCGACGACGTTCTGGTCTCGGGCGGCGGTTCGGACGATCTTGATGGTGGCGCCGGCAACGATCTTCTGATCGGTGGCGACGACGATGAAACCGCCTGGATTCACGGCGGTGACGGCGAAGACACGCTGATGCCGGGGGCCGGCGATTTCGCCGAGGGAAATGCCGGCGCCGACCAGTTCGTGCTGAAGCCGGTGGACGGCGATCTGCCGACCATCGCCGATTTCGACGGGACCGAGGATCGTATCATCCTGCATCTGCCCGAGGACATGACCCAAGGCGCCCAGATCCAGTTGGTGCAACACGACGACGGCACGACCCTGATCAATGTCAACGGCGACGCCGTCGCCCGGATGTTGCAGCTTGGCGGCCTGCGGGTCGAGGATATCGGCATCGTCCCCATTCGGGCCTGACGCGGACACGGTTTCCGCTTTCCAAGGGCGCGATTCTCTTTTATACGCGCGCCTTCGCTGGCGCTTCGTCGCTGGCGGACCTCCACGGGCCTGTGCTGGACGACATCCCGGCCTGCGCCATGAACCCGAACTTTTGAGAAGGAGACCCCGATGTCGATCACTGTCGAGGAAAAAGCCAAGGTCATCAAGGAATTTGGCACCAAGGCCGACGATACCGGATCGCCCGAGGTGCAGGTCGCGATCCTGACCTCGCGCATTTCCACCCTGACCGAGCATTTCAAGACGCACAAGAAGGACAACCACTCGCGTCGTGGCCTTCTGAAGCTGGTCGCGCAGCGCCGCAAGCTGCTGGACTATCTGAAGGGCAAGGACGAATCGCGCTATGCCGATCTGATCAAGCGTCTGGGTATCCGCCGCTGAGCCTGTCGCCTTGCGGCGAAGTTCCGAACGCCCGTCGCGAAAGCGGCGGGCGTCTTGGTTCGCGCTTGCCCGATCGCCAACGGGCGAAGGGTTTCCAGCGTTCAGCCGGTCGCCAGCCGCGTCATCCGGCCCTTGTTGGCGTGGCCGATCCGTTCGACTTCCTGCGCGATGGGCGGAAGCTCCAGATCGGACGCGTCCACGGGGGCCGACAGCAGGCCCAGAGCCGACAACCGGGCAAAGAGATCGGCGAAATCCAGCTCTGCCCAGCTTCTGTCGTCGGCCTTTCGCTTTCCCGGTCGGATCCAGTTCGCGCGGATCGCATCCACCACCTGCACCTTCGCACCCATCGCCACAAGCTGATCGACGATGTTGGCATGATCGGGGGCGCTGCGGCGTTTGATGATCGTGAAAGATTGCCCGGGATCGGTCACGAAACCTGCAAGATGAAACGCGGACCCGTCCGGCCCGATGATCTGTCTGGCGGCCCGGAACGTTGCGAATTGCTCTGTGATGGAATGCTGCTGGGGATGATAGATCTCGAATCCCTGCCGCTCCAGCAGCTGTTCCAGATGACGCTCGGCCAGAATGCTGCCCGCCTTTTCCGGCAGCGCCGAACGTGAAAGATACAGGCGCTTGCGGCCCGTCATGTCGGACGGGACCGCGATCGCGCGCAGGAATTCGCGGAACTCGGGCGTTCCCGCCGCCATCGGCCCAAGGCCGAAGCCGGGGCCTGCGATCAGCAGATCCTCGAATTCTTCAGGCTCATGGACGATGCGGACGGGCAGATCGATATGCAGACATTTCAGCAGCAGGTCTTGATGGTCCGGCAGACGGTCCTGGCGCTTTCTGCCGGGATCCTTTGGCGAGAAGACGATCGACTGGACCCCGCTGTCCCGAACGGCCCAGAGCCGGGACAGGGATTCCGTCAGGAAATGCCCGAAATGGGAAAAGAGGGGACCGCCCCAAAGGTGGCGTCCCTGTGTCCTGTTCACCGCAGAAGGAGCCTGCGCCGCGTTCCCGCGATAGATCGAGCCGTTGCGATAGAGGGCGCCCTCGGGCACGTGGCGGCCATGATGATAGAGCGCCGCGTTGGAGGGATCGACGACGACATTGCGCAACCGCAGCACGGTGCGGGACCAGCCTGTTTCGCAGCGCGGCGGCGGCCATTTCCCCGAATCAGATATCATAGCCGAATCTGTCATAATCATCGCGGTAGAGATTGTGGAAAAGCCCGAGCGTCACCTTGTCCAGGCTGCCGGCTTCATATCGTCCCGCAAGGGTGTGAGCCATGCCCGCACCATGCGTGCTGGCGGACCATGCGTCCAGCCAGGCGATGAATTCGTCGAATCCGTCCTCCAGCCTGAAGACGCGGCACCATTGCGGAACGATGTGGGATTGGCTGCGGAAATGCCCGTCATATCGGTCATGCATGTCGGGTTTGAAGCCGGGAATGCGCCGGATCCAGTCGGCAAGGGACAGATCGGCGTCGATCTTGCCGCGATTGGACTGGTGGAAATGAAACGCGCTCGTGGCGCGGGCAAGAGGGTCGCGGACGAAGGCGAAACCCGCATCGAAGAAACCTTCGGGAAACAGACGTTCCAGTTGCGCCGCGGGCACGTGCTGGGGCGAGGTGCTGGTCCAGTTTCGTTGCCGGCCCGGAACGAAGCGACGATCCAGCAGCGCGGCCGGACCAAACCGCCGGGTCAGATAATTTTCGATGCTGGTGCCCGCGCATTTCGGAACATGCGCAAAATACAGCAGCTTTCCGGCATTCTGAAAGATCGGCATCGCAGTAATACTGATCGCCGGACGGGCGCCGTCAAGCCGTTCCTGCACGCTGCGATGGCCCTGTGGGGCGGGACGTCAGACATCTTTCCATTCTGCGTATTTTCCTGTACGTGCCACAAATCTGTGACGTGATACCCGGCTCCGGGGTGACGCCTGAGGATCGGGACGGCGGCAATGGGGCCGCCATAGGACAAGGCGCGGCCAGAGGGCTGGCGTGCCTATGAGGAAATCAGATGTTTGATGATGTGAAGAAATCGATCCAGTGGGGGCAGGATACCCTGACGCTGGAAACGGGCAAGGTCGCCCGTCAGGCCGATGGCAGCGTGATCGCCACCCTGGGCGAGACCAGCGTGATGGCCAATGTGACCTTCGCCAAGGAACCGAAGCCGGGACAGGACTTTTTCCCGCTGACGGTCCACTACCAGGAAAAATACTATGCCGCCGGCAAGGTGCCGGGCGGTTTCTTCAAGCGCGAGGCGCGCCCGACCGAGAAAGAGACGCTGACCGCGCGTCTGATCGACCGTCCCTGCCGACCGCTGTTCGCGCCGGGCTTCAAGCACGAAGTGCTGGTCATGTGCACCGTGCTGAGCCACGATCTGGTCAATGACCCCGACATCGTCGCGATGATCGCCGCCAGTGCCGCGCTGACGATCTCGGGCGTTCCGTTCATGGGCCCGATCGGCGCGGCGCGGGTCGGGTTCGTCGATGGCGAATATGTTCTGAACCCGGACGTCGAGGACATGCAGGGGCTGCGCGGCAACCCCGAGCAACGGCTGGATCTGATCGTGGCGGGCACCAAGGACGCCGTGATGATGGTCGAATCGGAAGCCTATGAGCTGACCGAGGACGAGATGCTGGGTGCGGTCAAATTCGGCCACGAGGCGATGCAGCCCGTGATCGACCTGATCGTCGATCTGGCCGAGGCCGCGGCGAAAGAGCCGTTCGACTTCCAGTCGCCCGATTACAGCGCGCTTTATGCCCGCGTGAAGTCGCTGGGCGAGGCTGACATGCGCGCGGCCTATGCGATCAAGGACAAGTCCGACCGCCAGGACGCGGTTGCTGCGGTCAAGGCGAAGGTCAGGGACGCTCTGTCGGATGAGGATCTGGAGGATCCGAATCTGGGCTCGGCGCTGAAAAAGCTGGAATCGGCCATCCTGCGCGGCGATATCATCAATGGCGGTGCCCGGATCGACGGCCGCGACACCAGGACGGTGCGCGCGATCGAAAGCGAAGTGGGCTTCCTGCCGCGGACGCATGGCTCGGCCCTGTTCACGCGCGGCGAAACCCAGGCGCTGGTGGTGACCACGCTGGGAACCGGCGACGACGAACAGATCATCGACGCCCTGCATGGCAATTTCCGCAGCAATTTCCTGCTGCACTACAATTTCCCGCCCTATTCGGTCGGCGAGGTCGGTCGCGTGTCCGGCCCCGGCCGGCGCGAGATCGGGCACGGCAAACTGGCCTGGCGCGCGTTGCAGGCGGTGCTGCCGGCGGCGACGGATTTCCCCTACACGATCCGGGTGGTCAGCGAGATCACCGAATCCAACGGCTCGTCCTCGATGGCGTCGGTCTGCGGCGGTTCGCTGTCGATGATGGATGCGGGTGTGCCGCTGAAGGCGCCGGTCGCCGGTGTCGCGATGGGCCTGATTCTGGAAGATGACGGCAAATATGCGGTCCTGACCGACATCCTGGGCGACGAGGATCACCTGGGCGACATGGACTTCAAGGTCGCGGGAACCCAGGCCGGGATCACCAGCCTTCAGATGGACATCAAGGTTGCCGGCATCACCCCCGAGATCATGCAACAGGCGCTGGCTCAGGCGAAGGACGGCCGGATGCATATCCTGTCCGAGATGTCCAAGGCGATCAGCGAAGCGGGCTCGTTCTCGGCCCACGCGCCGCGGATCGAGACGATGACCATCCCCACCGACAAGATCCGCGAAGTGATCGGCTCGGGTGGCAAGGTGATCCGCGAGATCGTCGAGGTGTCGGGCGCCAAGGTCGATATCAACGACGACGGCGTCATCAAGATCGCTTCGGCCAATGGCGATGCGATCAAGAAGGCGCATGACATGATCTGGTCCATCGTGGCCGAACCGGAAGAAGGTCAGATCTACACCGGCAAGGTGGTGAAGCTGGTCGATTTCGGCGCCTTCGTGAACTTTTTCGGCAAGCGTGACGGGCTGGTCCATGTCAGCCAGATCGCCAACAAGCGCCTGGGCCATCCCAGCGAGGTCTTGCAGGAAGGCCAGGAAGTGAAGGTCAAGCTGCTGGGCTTCGACGATCGCGGCAAGGTGCGCCTTGGCATGAAGATGGTCGATCAGCAGACCGGCGAAGAGATCGACGAGAAGCAGGAACAGACCGCCGAGTGATCGGCCCGGTCAACCGCGATGTGACAGCCCCGGCCCTGTGCCGGGGCTGTTGCGTTCAGGCCAGATCCATCAATGCGCGATGGCGGGCGTGTCGCGCCACAAGGGCAGCCACGTCAAAGCGACCGGCGCGCAGGTCAGCCTCGGGCACGAAGAAGTCGCTGAAGAGGAAATCCATCAGATCATCGCGGGCGGCCTGATCAAAGTCCAGGGCCCATGGCTGACGCAACAATGAAGAAAGCGCCGGGATCGAATCGGCGGTCCGGGTGCGGCCCAGCCCACCATAATAGCTGGCACCCAGAACGATCACCGGCTTGTCAAAGAAAAACGCCTCGAGTCCCATGGCGGAATTGACCGTGATCACGCCCTGTGAGGCGCGTAGTTGATCCAGTGAATTGGTGTCACGGTCGATCACAAGCCGGTCCTGCGGATGTCGCGCCACCAGACGCGCCAGATCGCCGCGAGCATTGGGATGCGGCTTCAGCCGCAGATGCCAGCCCGCCGGCAAGGCGCGGCTGGCCGCCGCCAGCGCCGCGATCAGATCGGCCGGATCGGCCACCCAGCCGGCATCCGGCAACAGATCGCCCGCGGCGTTCAGTTGAAGCGGGCAGAACAGGAAGGGCGCTTCGTCCGACCAGTCGGCGCGCGCGGCCTGCGCCACCTGTTTGCGGCGCGGCGAGCGTGCGGCCAGCGTTTCGCGAAGGTCGCGCCAGCCGCTTGAGGTTTTGCCGCACTGGCTGCGCCAATTTCGGAAAAAGGCCGCATCGCGCGGGATCGAACTGCGTGCATTGACGCCCTGCATGTCGATCTGAAGCCAGCCGGGCAGGGGGCCGCGCTCGAAGAACACGCAGGCCAGATCCGCCGCGTTCGCGGCACGTGCGGCAAGCGCCGCTCGCCCCAGAAGGCCACGCCAGACATAGACCATATTGGCGCCCTCCTGCCGCAACCGGCGCGCAATACCGGCATGGCGGCTGGCCGCTGTCAGCATCTTGGCCGGGTTCGCCCAGCCATGCGTCATACGCACCACCTCTTTCGCATCGTGCAAGGCCCGTGGTCCGATACAGAGCGACAATTGCCGCATCGAGATCCGGTGCGGGGCCTGGCCGTTGCAAGTCAGTGACTGCATGACGCCGTCGCAGAATTCATCGCGGCTTTCGAGGAACACGGGCCGGCGGACGTTCGCGGTCATGGATTCAGCAATTCATCGCGGCGATAACCGATGTCAAGCAGAGCCGAGACCGGCGAGGCGCAGTCAAGCGCGATGCCGCGACGCCCCGCGACCGTCGCGGCGAGGCTGAATCCCGCAAGGATCCGCCTTAGTCCGGACCTCAGACCCGAGGGCGCCGAATCGGCCCGCCTTTCATAGAACCGGGGTTCTGTGTCGTTGGTCAGATCGATTCCGGCCAGAAGTATCCTTTCCGGCCCGGCCGCCAGTGCGAATTGCAACGCCGAGAAGGCCACGGTGCCGGTGATCACAACTCCTCGATCCGGTGCAATCGAGATCGCCCCCTCGCGGCCAAGGATCACGAAATCGCTCAGTTCCGGGTCCGTCAGCGCCCGCCGGGCCGCGCCGATGGGCTTGATCACGTTTTCGATCAGCGCGACATCGCGATCACGAAGCGGGCCCGTGTCGCGCTCGGCCAGGGCGCGCATGGCGGAGGGCGACAGCATCAACGGAATATCGCAGGGCAGAGCCGCCAGCATCGCGTGATGGCGAAAGACGAAGCGTTCGTCCTCGACGGCCACGGCCAGCGGGCGAATTCTGTCGGCCAGCGCGGCGGCCCCATTGCAGAGGATGGCGGTGCCGGAACCAAGCGCCTCGACCCGCTGATCCCGGAGTGACGGGCCCGATCCGACGATTGCCAACAGGGACCGGCCCGAGGGTATGAATCGCGCGGCCGGCACCAGCGTCAAAAGGTGCCCTCCCTTCCAAGAGACGGCGCCCGACGCCCGGTCGATCGCAAGGCCCGGCCACAGATCCTGACGATGCGCCCGCGCCCGCCCCAGCACCTGAAAGCCGAGGCGGACCAGCTTGCGCGAAAGCGGCCGGTCCGAACGTGTCATTCGCCCCTTCTACGCAGGATCCTTGGCAAAGCGAAGGTAAGGCAGCTTGATATCCAGCGGGCCAAACTTTTCTTCCGCCGCCTTGTCGTCCAGTGACAGGGCCACGATCACGTCCTGGCCGGGTACCCAGTTGGCGGGCGTCGCGATGGGAACGCCGTCGGTCCGCTGGACCGCATCCAGCGCGCGCAGGATCTCGGCAAAGTTGCGGCCGATGGACATCGGATAGGTCATGGTCAGCCGCACCTTCTTGTCCGGCCCGATGATGAAGACGCTGCGCACCGTGGCCGAATGGGCCGGCGTGCGGCCTTCCTGCGGCAGGTAATATTCGGCCGGCAGCATGTCATAGGCCTTGGCCACGTTCAGCGCGGTGTCGTCGATGATGGCGAAATTAGCGGGCGCTCCGGCGACCTTCTCGATGTCCGATTTCCACTTCTTGTGGTCCTCGACCGAATCGACCGAGACACCCAGAACCTTGGTATTGCGCTTCTCGAATTCCGGGGCCAGTTGCGCCACGGCGCCGAATTCGGTGGTGCAGACCGGGGTGAAATCGCGCGGATGGCTGAACAGGATGGCATAGCTGTCGCCCAGCCAGTCGTGGAACCGGATCTGGCCCTCGGTGGATTCGGCGGTGAAATCCGGAGCGGTGTCATTGATGCGCAGGGACATGGGACGTCCTTTCCGTTTGATTGCGTCGTTTCCAACATAGGCAGCGCGCGAACGAATGCCAGAGGCCGCCGGCCGCGGCGAATCCGCCCGCGCCGCCTGACCGCCGCTGGCCCTTGCAGGCGCCCGGCGGCGGTGCCACCTTCATGCCAGGTCAGAAACGGAGATCGCGATGAGCACGCTGCTGGACAAGCGCAAATTCTATATCGACGGCCAATGGGTCGAGCCGGCCACGCCCAACGATCTGGAGGTCATCGACCCCTCGACCGAAGAGCCGGTCGCGGTGATCAGTCTGGGCAACCAGGCCGATACCGATGCCGCCGTCGCGGCCGCCAGGCGCGCCTTGCCGTCGTGGTCGCGAACCGCGCCCGCCGAAAGGCTGGCCCATATCGAGAAGATTCTGGAAGTCTATGACAGGCGGGCCGAGGACATGGCCTGGGCGATCAGTCACGAGATGGGCGCGCCGCAGGACATGTCGCTGGAGGACCAGGTTGGCGCCGGACGCGGGCATATCCGCAACTTCATCACCGCGTTCAAGGATTTCAAGTTCATCCGCCCGCTTGGCGATCATGCCCCGTCCTCGATGACGGCATGGGAGCCGGTCGGCGTCGTCGGCCTGATCACGCCGTGGAACTGGCCGATGAATCAGGTCACGCTGAAGGTGATTCCGGCGATCCTCGCGGGCGATACCTGCGTGCTGAAACCCTCGGAAATCGCCCCCCTCTCGTCGCTCCTCTTTGCCGAGATTCTGCACGAGGCGGGGCTGCCCAAGGGCGTCTTCAACCTGGTGAACGGCGATGGAGCGGGCGTGGGCAGCCAGCTTTCGACCCATCCCGAGGTTGACATGATCAGCTTTACCGGCTCGACCCGGGCGGGGATCGCGATCACCAAGGCGGCGGCGGACAGCCTGAAGAAGGTGGTGCTGGAACTGGGCGGCAAGGGTGCCAACATCGTCTTCGCCGATGCCGACGACAAGGCGGTGGCGCGCGGGGCCACACATTGCTTCTACAACAGCGGCCAGTCCTGCAACGCGCCGACGCGGATGCTGGTCGAACGTTCGGTCTATGATCGCGCGGTCGAGACGGCGGCGCAGGTGGCCGAAAAGACCGGCGTCGCATCGGCGCATCAGCCCGGCACGCATATCGGGCCGGTCGTCAGCAAGGGTCAGTGGGAAAAGATCCAGGATCTGATCCAGAAGGGCATCGACGAGGGCGCGCGCCTGGTCGCCGGCGGCACCGGATTGCCCGAAGGCGTCAATCGGGGCTATTTCGTCCGTCCCACGGTCTTTGCCGATGTCAGCAACGACATGACCATCGCCCGGCAGGAAATCTTTGGTCCGGTCCTGTCGATCATTCCCTTCGACAGCGAGGAAGAGGCGATCCAGATCGCCAATGACACGCCCTATGGGCTGACCAACTACGTCCAGACGCAGGACGGCGCACGGCGCAATCGCGTGGCCCGGCAATTGCGTTCGGGCATGGTCGAGATGAACGGCGAGCCGCGCGGGCCGGGTTCGGCCTTCGGCGGCGTCAAGGCATCGGGACGGGCCCGCGAGGGCGGTGTCATGGGCCTTGAGGAATTCATGGATTCCAAGGCGATCAGCGGCTGGGATCGCGACGCCTGATCCTCACGAGGCGCGCGGCGCGGCGGGCCGGTCTCAGCCCGCCGCGCTGACGAATTCGATCCCGATGGTCAGGCCCTCGCCTTCGCTGGACTGGATGTTCAGCTCGCCCTGCAACTCGGCCGAGATGATCGCGGCGATCTGCATCCCCAGACCGTCCTGTCCGCCCAGGGCGATGTCGGGCAGCCCGACGCCGTCGTCGCGGCAGGTCAGTTGCACCTTGCCATCGCCGCTGCCGCGTTCGGCGGTGACGTGAACCATGCCGTGACGACCATCCGGGAAGGCGTGCTTGAAGGAATTCTGCACGAATTCGTTGACCAGCGTACCCACCGCGACGGCCTGTTCGGACGAGACGGCAAGATTGTCGGCCTTGACCTGCAGCCGGACATGCGAGGGCGCGATTTCGGCCAGATGCCCGGTCAGGTTGGCCATGTAGCGGCCCAGATCGACGATCCGGCCGCCATCGGACCGATACAGTTCCTCGTGCAGCCGGGCCACCGCGTCGATGCGCGATTGCAGCGTCGAAAGCGCCTCGGCCGTCTCGCGGTGACGCGCCCGCCTTGCGGCCAGACGGACCAGCGAAGCCAGTGATTGCAGCGAATTCTTGACCCGGTGATCGACCTCCTTGCGCAGCATTTCGGCATGGGCCAGCGATTTGCGCAATTCCATCCGTGCCATGATTTGCGCGGCCAGCACCCGCAGCGTGTCGCGTTGCAGCGGGGTCAGCTTCGCGGGTCTCCTGCCCAGCACGCACAGGGTGCCCAGTGGCAGGCCGTCGCTGGTCTTCAACACGGCGCCGGCATAGAAGCGAAATCCCTCGCGGCCCGTGCAAAGCGGGTTGTCGATGGTGCGCGGATCGTCCTGCGTGTCGGCGATTTCCAGAATGTCGTCGCCCAGAAACGCATGGGTGCAGATGGATTCCGTCAGCGAGGTCTCGCGCCGGTCGATCCCGGTCGCGGACTTGAACCATTGCCGGTCGGCATCGACGAAGCTGATCAGCGCGACGGGCATGTCGCAGATCGCGCCCGCAAGATGCGCAATCTCGTCATATTCCGATTCGGGATCGGTATCGAGGATCTCGTAGGACCGAAGCGCCGCAAGCCGGGCGGCGTCGTCGGGATGCTGGGGGGCAAGCGCCATCACGAATCTCTGGAAAGAAGGCGGCAGCGTGCCGCGGGCTGTGGCGGCGTTCTCTGGTCTCGCCGGGGATTGACGAACCGCTTATCGGCTTGTCGGCGGCGAAACAACCGCCGCGAACCGGTTCAGGAGGTTTCGGCAAGAAAAATATAGCCCGCACCGTAGATCGTCTTGATCAGCCGCGGGTTCTTCGGATCCTCGCACAGCTTGTTCCGCAGGCGCGAGATGCGCACATCCATCGCCCGGTCGAAGCTGTCGCCGGCCGCGCCGCCCAGCGTTTCCAGCATCTGCGCGCGGGTGATCAGGCGGCGCGGATGATCGGTGAAAAGACGCAGCACCTCGGCCTCGGCATGGCTGAGCGGCGTCTGGGCGCCATCGGGCGCGGTCAGCATGTAGCGATCGAAATCGGCGGTCCAGCCTGCAAAGCGTGCTTTCGCTGCCCCGCAGCCCTGCACCGCGGCGGGGCGGCGCAGCCGGGCGCGGATGCGGGCCACCAGTTCGGCCGGTTCGAAGGGCTTGATGATGTAATCGTCCGCGCCCAGTTCCAGCCCGGTCACGCGATCCTGCACCTGCGCCCGCCCCGAGACGATGATGATCGCCGCCCCCGATTCGGTCGCCAGCCGGTGCACCAGCGCCAGCCCGTCGCGGTCGGGCAGGCCCAGATCGATCAGGCAGGCATCGGGGGTGATACGGCGCAGCGCGGCCTCGAACTCGGTCGCCCTGGCGAAGCCCTGGGTGCGAAAGCCCGCATCCTGCAGGACCGAGGCCAGAAGCCGACGGATCTCGGGTTCGTCGTCGAGAATCGCGATCAGGGGGGGCTCGGACATGCCGGTGCTTTCGTCTGGGACAGGGCGGCTGCAAGCCGGGCCGTCGTGAAGGGCTTGGTCAGGACCGGGCCGGACGCGCGGGCGCGGACCGGATCGCCCGGCGGCAGCGATGTCATCAGCAGCATCGGCAGCGGACCCGCCAGATCAAGGCCCAGCCCGTCGCCAAGCTGCATGTCCGACAGGATCAGCGTCAGCCCCGGCAGGTCGGACATGGCGCGGGCCTCGGACAGGCTGGCGGCCTCGATCACCGCATGGCCCAGCCCGGTCAGCATCGCGCGGATATCGGCGCGGATCGTGTCGTCATCCTCGACCAGCAGCACCATCTGCCTTGCCACCGGCCTGCGTGGCAGGCGCAGGGTCACCAGGGCGCCGCGCGCGGTGTTGTCCAGCCGCATGGTCCCGTCCATCAGCTTGGTCTGGTCATAGACCATCGACAGGCCGAGGCCCGACCCCTGTCCGGCCTTGGTGGTAAAGAAAGGCTCGGTCGCGCGGCGCAAGGCCTCGTCGGAAAAGCCGTGGCCGGTATCGGCGACCGCGATCTCGATCCATTCGCCGCTGCGACGGGCCGACAGCGTGATCCGGCCGCCCGGCCCGGCAATGGCGGCATTGGCGTTCAGGATCAGGTTCAGCGCCGAATCCTGCACCGCGCCGGGATCCAGCAGCAGCGGCTGGGATCCCAGGTCGCAATCCAGATGCAGCTTGATCCCGTCGCCCAGCGAGGGGCGGGCCAGCGCCGCAACCTCGTGCAGCAGAGCCGGCAGATCGACCGGTTGCAATGCCACCTCGCGCGGGCCGCTGATCCGGGCCAGCCGGTCCAGCAGCGCGGCACCGCGACGGGCGGCGGCCAGCGTGGCATGCACATCGCCCGCCGCGTCCTCGGGCAGATCCCGCGCCGCCAGCCGCCCCTGCAGGCCCAGGATGATGGTCAGCAGGTTGCCGAAATCATGCGCCATCCCCGATGTCAGTTGCGCCGCAAGGCTGCGCTTGCCCGCATGGCTCAGCGCCTCGCGCGCCTGCACCTCGGCGCTGACATCGGTCGACAGGACATAGACGCCGTGCCCGGCCCGATCCGGGGTCAGCGCGATGCGGATGCGGCGGCCCGAGGTCGCATGGGTCATCTCGAAGACCTGCGGATCGCCGGCCAGGGCGCGGTCCAGCCGGGGGCGAAGCGTGGCGAAGCTGCCGCTGCCAAGCGCTTCTTCGATGCTGCGGCCGATGATGCCGGCATCGCTGCCCGGAAAGACCTGCGGCAGCTGCCGGTTGGAAAAGGTATAGCGGTAATCCGCATCCACATGGGCGATATGGGCCGGCACCATTTCCGTCACCTGCCGGATCCGCGCCTCGCTGCGGGTCAGGACGCGCTGCGCCTCTTTCAGCGCGGCGTTGGTAGCGGCCAGTTCGCGGTTGGCGGCGGACAGGCGTTCGGCATGATCCAGCACCTGTTCGGACAATTCCTCGGACCGGGCGCGCAGCAGTGATTCCTGACGCCTGATTTCGGTGATGTCGGTATAGACCGTCACCCAGCCGCCCTGCGACAGCGGCGCGCCCTCGACCGCGATCCAGCGGCCATTGGCACGCTCGCGTTCGAAGTAATGCGGCTGGAAGGTCCGCGCCTGTTCGACGCGAAAGGCCACCGCCGCCGGCGGGTCGTCCTGCGGGCCATATTCGCCGCGCTCGACCAGAAACCGGATCGTGTCCTCGAACCGGGTGCCGGGCCGGGTCAGGGTCTCGGGCAGATCGAACATGGCCTGATACTGGCTGTTGGCGACCGCCAGCCGCAGATCGGCATCAAAGATCGACAGCGCCTGCCCGATCAGGTTCAGCCCCGACCGCGTCAGATCGGCGGGCAGGTCCGCGATCATCCCTTCCTCCGCTTGCATCCGTTCCACTGACCCTCCTCCCCCCTCAGCAGCGATAGCATCGCCCCGCGAGCCATGAAAGCGATGTAACATTTCGTTGGATTCGTGAAAAATTGCGGCAAGAATTGGCGATCAGGATGGTCGCATCCCGGCCGTGCGGAGGAGGCGCGCCCGGGATCGCGCGGGCACGGCGCCGCGACAGGGAGGAAAGATGACGGACCCGCAGACGCCGGAGGGCGAATTGCATTCGATTCCCGCGCTGCTCGCGCGGAACGTGGCCCGTTACGGTGATCGCCCGGCATGGCGCGAGAAGGAATTCGGCATCTGGCAAAGCTGGACCTGGGCCCAGGCGGCCGGGGAAATCCGTGCGCTGGCGCTTGGCCTGCTGACGCTTGGGCTGCGGCCTGGCGATCGCGTCGCCATCATCGGGCGCAACCGGCCTGCCCATTACTGGGGGATGATCGCGGCGCAGATGTGCGGGGCGGTGCCGGTGCCGCTGTATCAGGATGCGGTGGCCGACGAGATGGCCTTCGTGCTGGATCATTGCGGCGCGCGTTTCGTGCTGTGCGGTGATCAGGAACAGGTCGACAAGGTCCTGGAAGTCGAGGACCGCGTGACGGGGATAGAGCGGATCCTCTATACCGACAGACGCGGGATGCGACGATACGACCATTCGCGCATGGATGCGCTGGCCGATGTGCAGGCCGAGGGGCGCGACGCGGCGCCGCGACTGGACGCGGAACTCGATGCCCGGATCGCGGGTCTGGGCTACGACGACACCTGCGTCATGCTGTATACCAGCGGCACGACCGGCAGGCCCAAGGGCGTGGTCCTGTCGAACCGCAACATCATCGAAACCTCGAAGAACAGCGCCGAATTCGACCGTCTGACGCAGCGCGAGGATATCGTGGCCTACCTGCCGATGGCCTGGGTCGGCGATTTCATCTTCTCGGTCGGGCAGGCGCTGTGGGCCGGGTTCACGGTGAACTGCCCCGAGGACGCGCAGACGATGATGACCGACATGCGCGAGATCGGACCGACCTATTTCTTCGCGCCGCCGCGCGTCTTCGAAGGACAATTGACCAATGTCATGATCCGCATGGAGGATGCCGGCCGCTTCAAGCGCTGGCTGTTCGGGTGGTGCATGTCGGTCGCCCGGCGTGTCGGCCCCGCGCTGCTGGATGGCAAGCCGGTAGGCCCTGGCGACCGGCTGGCCTACGGGCTGGGACGGGTTTTCGTCTACGGACCATTGAAGAACACGCTGGGCCTGTCCCGCATCCGTGTCGGCTATACCGCGGGCGAGGCGATCGGCCCCGAGATCTTCGATTTCTACCGCAGTCTGGGGATCAACCTGAAACAGCTCTACGGCCAGACCGAGGCCAGCGTCTTCATCACCCAGCAACCCGACGGCGAGGTCAGGTCCGACACGGTCGGCGTGCCCAGCCCCGGCGTCGAGGTCAGGATCGCCGACACCGGCGAGGTTTTCTATCGCAGCCCCGGAACCTTCGTCGAATATTACAGGAACGCCGACAGCACGGCCTCGACCAAGGATGCCGAGGGCTGGGTCGCGACCGGCGACGCGGGCTTCTTCGAAGAGGAAACCGGCCATCTGCGCATCATCGACCGTGCCAAGGATGTGGGCAGGATGGCCGACGGCACGATGTTCGCGCCCAAATATATCGAGAACAAGCTGAAATTCTATCCCAACATCCTGGAAGCCGTGGCGATCGGGAATGGCCGCGATTTCTGTGCGGCGATGATCAATATCGACCTGAATGCGGTCGGGAACTGGGCCGAGCGGAACAACATCGCCTATGCCAGCTATCAGGAACTGGCCAGCCATCCGCAGGTCTACGCCGCGATCCGCGCCCATGTCGAAGAGGTGAACCGATCCGTGGCCGAGGATCCGATGCTGTCGGGCTGCCAGATCCGCCGGTTTCTGGTCCTGCACAAGGAACTGGATCCCGATGACGGCGAGATGACCCGCACCCGCAAGGTCCGCCGCGCCGTGATCGGCGAGAAATTCGCCGATCTGGTCGCGGCGCTCTATGACGGCTCGGACAGCATCTATACCGAAACAGAAGTGACCTACGAGGATGGCCGCAAGGGCAAGATCAAGGCGACGCTGAAGATCGAGGACGTGCAGGTCTTCGGCGATGCGCAGGGACAGAAGGTGGCGGCGGAATGAGCAGGGCGGTGGTCACCTTCAGGCCCAGCTATCTGAGCGGCGGGCTGATCGCACTGGCCGGGCTGCTCCTGGCCTGGCTGCTTCCGGGTTTCCTGCCGGCCTGGATGAGCGATCTGGTCGCCGGGGCGCTGACCGGCGGTTTCGGTGTGGCCGCGGCCAGCCGGCTGTGGCCCGGCCTGCCGCTGAAACAGATGATCCAATATGGTCCGGCCGTGGCGCTGTATGGCGTGATCGTCGGCCTGATTGCCGGGAACTAGGCCGATGCTGGACAGGACCGAAGGCTACACCACCCCCGATGGCCGACAGATCGGCGGCGTGCTGATGGAGTTGAAGGACATCACCCTGCGGTTTGGTGGTGTCGTCGCGATCAAGGAGATCAGTTTCGACATCCGCGAGGGCGAGATCCGGGCGATCATCGGGCCGAACGGGGCCGGGAAATCCTCGATGCTGAACGTCATTTCGGGCTTTTATCATCCCCAGGACGGAGAGGTCTGGTTCAAGGGCCGCCGCCGCCCGCCGATGCGGCCCTATCAGGTCGCGCGGCTGGGCATCGCGCGGACGTTTCAGAACATCGCCCTGTTCGACGGGATGACGGTCCTGGACAACATCATGACCGGCCGGCTGAACAAGATGAGGTCCGGCCTGCTGAGCCAGGCCCTGTGGTGGGGCGCGGCCGAACGCGAAGAGGTCGAAAACCGCGCCGAGGTCGAGAAGATCATCGATTTTCTGGAGATCCAGAACATCCGCAAGACCCCGGTCGGGCGACTGCCCTATGGTCTGAAGAAGCGCGTCGAACTGGCCCGCGCCCTTGCGGCCGAGCCGGGCTTGCTGCTGCTGGACGAGCCGATGGCGGGCATGAATGTCGAGGAGAAGGAAGACATGAGCCGCTTCATCCTGGACGTGAACGACGAATTCGGCACCACGATCTGTCTGATCGAACATGACATGGGCGTCGTCATGGACCTGTCGGACCGGGTGGTGGTGATGGATTACGGCCGCAAGATCGGCGATGGCACCCCCGATCAGGTGCGTTCGAACCAGGAGGTGATCGACGCCTATCTGGGGGTCGCCCATGACTGACAAGGGAGCGCTTTGATGGAACAGCTGATCTTCGCCGGCGAAGTTTTCCTGAACGGGCTGATGACCGGCGTGATGTATGCGCTGGTGGCATTGGGCTTCGTGCTGATCTTCAAGGCCTCGGGGGTGTTCAATTATGCGCAGGGCGTCCTGGCCCTGTTCGCGGCGCTGACGCTGGTCGGTATCCAGAAGGGACAGGTGCCCTTCGCGGATCTGATCAATGCGGTCTTCGGCAGCCGTCTGGAGCAGTTCGGCTGGACGGTGCCGGCGGCGCTGGCGATCGTGCTGGCGGCGCTGGTGATGGTCCTGCTGGCCTTCCTGATCGAGACGCTGATCCTGCAACATCTGGTCGGGCAGGCGCCGATTATCCTGTTCATGGCCACGATCGGACTGGCCTATTTCCTCGAGGGGCTGGGCGACGTGATGTGGGGTGCCAATATCAAGGCGCTGGACGTGGGCCTGCCGCAGGGGATTTCGGACGGCATCGAGCAGGTCACGGCGGGCTGGTTCGGATACGGCTATTTCATCGACCGGCTGGACATCTGGGCCACGATCATCGCGGCCGCGCTGGTCTGCGCGCTGGTGCTGTTCTCGCAATATACCAGACAGGGCCGCGCCATGCGGGCCGTGGCCGACGACCATCAGGCGGCGCTGTCGGTGGGAATCTCGCTGCGCTTCATCTGGGTCATGGTCTGGTCCATCGCAGGTTTCGTGGCGCTGGTCGCAGGGATCATGTGGGGCACCAAATCGGGTGTGCAGTTCAGTCTGTCGCTGATCGCGCTGAAGGCCCTGCCGGTGCTGATGCTGGGCGGCTTCACCTCGATTCCCGGTGCCATCGTCGGCGGGCTGATCATCGGCGTTGGCGAAAAGCTGTTCGAATTCTTCATCGGCCCGATGGTGGGCGGGGCGACCGAAAACTGGTTCGCCTATGTCCTCGCGTTGCTTTTCCTTGTCTTCCGGCCACAGGGCCTGTTCGGCGAGCGGATCATCGAAAGGGTTTGAGGATGGCGCATATGGCCAAGGGCGGAGTGGGTATTTGGACAACGGAGATACCGGTTTCTTCGTTGCACAAATACCCGGACGCGGCGACGGGGAAGGCGGGGGGCGGCGATGCTGTATCGTGAGGCGGGCGATTTCAAGACCAGCTACCGCGAGGACGGACAGACCTTTCCGATCCGGCTGGATCGCTGGGGCTATTATGCCGTCCTGGCGGTGGCATTCGGAATCGTGCCATTCCTCATCAACGATTACTGGGCCAGCGCGGTGCTGGTGCCGTTCCTGATCTATGCGGTGGCGGCGATGGGGCTGAACATCCTGACCGGCTATGCCGGTCAGGTCAGCCTGGGCACAGGGGGCTTCATGGCGGTAGGGGCCTATGCGGTCTACAAGCTGATGACCGCCTTTCCAGAGGTCAACATCGTCCTGCACATCCTGCTGGCCGGCGGCATCACCGCCATCGTCGGCATGGTGTTCGGCCTGCCGAGCCTGCGGATCAAGGGTTTCTACCTGGCCGTCGCCACGCTGGCTGCGCAGTTCTTTCTGGTCTGGCTGTTCAACAAGGTGCCCTGGTTCTACAACTACTCGGCTTCGGGCCAGATCACGGCGCCCGAGCGGACCCTGCTGGGCTATGCGATTACCGGACCGGCCAGTTCGGCGGCGGTGAAATACCTGGTCTGCCTGTGTTTTGCGGTGGTGCTGGCATGGGTCGCGCGGAACCTGACGCGCGGCACGCTGGGGCGCAAGTGGATGGCGATCCGCGACATGGATATCGCCGCCGAGATCATCGGGGTCAATCCGCTGACCGCCAAGCTGTCGGCCTTTGCGGTCAGCAGCTTTTTCGTGGGCATCGCCGGAGCGCTGCTTTTCGCCGTCTATCTGGGCGCGGCCGAGGTCGGCGAGGCTTTCGGCATCAACAAGAGCTTTCTGGTCCTGTTCATGATCATCATCGGAGGGCTGGGCAGCGTCTTCGGCAGTTTCGCCGGCGCGGCCTTTATGGTCCTGTTGCCGGTCCTGCTGAAGAATCTGCTCGTGGGCGGGTTTGGCTGGCCCACCAATCTGGCCGCGCATATCGAACTGATGATCGTGGGCGGACTGATCATCCTTTTCCTGATCGTCGAGCCGCACGGTCTGGCCCGGCTGTGGCGACTGGCGAAGGAAAAGCTGCGGCTCTGGCCGTTCCCGCATTGACGCAGAAGACCGGGACGGACCCGGCCAAAATCATCTTGGGGAGGAGACCCGAATGAAGACGAAACTGACCGCATTGGCACTGGCCGCGACCCTGGCCGCGGCCGCGCCCGCCAGGGCCGAACTGGTCGTGCCCAGCCTCAGCTATCGGACCGGCCCCTACGGGGCGAACGGCACGCAATATGCCGACGGCTTTGCCGATTACTTCACGCTGCTCAATGAACGCGACGGCGGTATCGGCGGCGAAAGGATCCAGGTCCCTGAATGCGAGACCGCCTATAACACCGAAAAGGGCGTCGAGTGTTACGAGGCGACCAAGGATACCGGCGCGCTGGTCTATAATCCGCTGTCCACCGGCATCACCTATCAGCTGATTCCGAAGGTCAGCGTGGACAAGAAGGTGCTGTATACGCCCGGTTACGGACGCACCTCGGCCAAGAACGGCAAGGTCTTCGAATGGGTCTTCAACGCTCCGGCGAATTACTGGGACGGGGCCTCGGTGGCGATCAAGTATCTTCTGGACGAGAATGGCGGAGATCTGAGCGGCAAGAAGATCGCGCTGGTCTATCATAACAGCGCCTATGGCAAGGAACCGATCCGCACGTTGCAGAAGCTGTCCGAGAAGCACGGCTTCGAATTGTCCGAGATTCCGATCGACCCGCCGGGGCAGGAGCAGAAAAGCCAGTGGCTGCAGATCCGCCGCGAAAGGCCCGATTACGTGATCATGTATGGCTGGGGTGTGATGAACCAGGCCGCCATCCAGGAGGCCGCCAATATCCGCTTTCCGATGGAAAATTTCATCGGCATCTGGTGGGCCGGTTCCGAGGTGGATGTGTTGCCGGTGGGCGCGGGCGCCAATGGCTACAAGGCACTGACCTTCAACGGCGTCGGCATGGATTACCCGGTCTATGACGACATGAGGAAATTCGTCATCGAACCCGGCAAGGCCAGCCAGGGCGGGCAATATGTCGGCTCGGCCCTCTATTCGCGCGGCATGTATGCGGCCGTCGTGATCGCCGAGGCGATCAGGAAGGCGCAGGAAATCGCGGGGACGGCGGCGATCGATGCCCAGCAATTGCGCGACGGTTTCGAGCAGCTCGACATCACCCCCGAGCGTCTGACCGAGATCGGCCTGCCGGATTTCGGCCCCGAGATCAGCCTGAGCTGCGCCAACCACGGCGGCAGCGGCATGGCGCGGCTGCAGCAATGGGATGCCGAGGCCAAGCAGTGGAACCTGATCAGCGATTTCACCGAGCCCGATCAGGAGGTGCTGGAGCCTTTGATCGCCGAAGACAGCGAGGCCTATGCCAAGGAAGCCGGGATCACCCCGCGCGACTGCAACTGAGGCCGTTCCCGGCGGCGTTGACCGCCGCCGGGACCGCCAGACCGGAGACATGCCATGTTCGACGCCGACCCGCGCGAGACACTGCTGGAAGTCAACAATATCGAGGTGATCTACAACCACGTGATCCTGGTGCTGAAAGGCGTCAGCCTGTCCGTGCCCAAGGGTGGCATCACCGCGCTTCTGGGCGGCAACGGCGCGGGCAAGACAACGACGCTGAAGGCAATCTCGAACCTGCTGGCCAGCGAACGCGGCGAGGTGACGAAGGGCAGCATTCTCTATCGTGGGGAACGGGTGGCGGATCTGAACCCGGCGGCGCTTGTCACCAAGGGCGTCATACAGGTGATGGAGGGGCGGCGGTGCTTCGAACACCTGACGGTCGAGGAAAACCTGCTGACCGGCGCCTATACCCGCAAGGATGGGGCGGCAGCGATCCGCCGCGATCTCGACATGGTCTATGATTATTTTCCCCGCCTGCGCGAGCGGCGCAGATCGCAGGCGGGCTATGCCTCGGGCGGCGAACAGCAGATGGTCGCGATGGGCCGCGCGCTGATGTCGCGCCCGGAGACGATCCTGCTGGATGAACCCTCGATGGGACTCGCGCCGCAACTGGTCGAGCAGATCTTTCAGATCGTGAAGGCCGTGAACGAGGGCGAGGGCGTGACCTTCCTTCTGGCCGAACAGAACACCAACGTCGCCCTGCGCTTTGCCCATTACGGCTACATCCTGGAAAACGGCCGCGTCGTCATGGACGGGCCCGCGGATGCGCTGCGCGAGAACCCGGATGTGAAGGAATTCTATCTCGGCATGTCCGATGAGGGACGCCGATCCTTTCGCGACGTGCGCAGCTATCGCCGCCGCAAAAGATGGCTGGCGTGAAGGAGTTCGCGATGCCCCGCTACTACGACCACCTCGAAAGCCGCGATCCCCGCGACCGCGATGCGGCGATGGCGGTCCAACTGCCCGCCGCCATCCGTCGCGCGAAGTCCGCGCCGGCGCTGGCGCGGCTGCTCGGTGACATCGATCCCCGTGTGGTGACGGGTCGCGCGGCCCTGGCGCAGCTGCCGGTGGTCCGAAAGGCGGATCTGTCCGAAGCGCAGAAGATCTCGCCGCCCTTCGGCGGTTATACGACCCGATCCGCCGCCGAATTCGACCACGTCTTCCAGAGTCCGGGACCGATCTACGAGCCCGGTCGACGGGAAGGTGACTGGTGGCGGCTGGGCCGGTTCCTTCATGCCGCGGGCGTCGGGCGCGGCGATATCGTGCAGAATTGCTTCGGCTATCACCTGACCCCGGCCGGAATGATGTTCGATTCGGCGGCCCGTGCCGTCGGTGCGGCGGTTCTGCCCGCGGGCACCGGCCAGACCGATCTGCAGGTGCGCGCGGCGGTCGATATCGGCACCACCTGCTATGCCGGAACGCCGGATTTCCTGAAGGTGATCCTGGATCGCGCCGATGCTCTGGGCGAGCGTCTGGGCTTTGCCAGGGCTGTGGTCGGCGGCGGTGCGCTGTTCCCATCGCTGCGGCAGGAATATCAGGATCGCGGCATCGTGACACGGCAATGCTATGCCACCGCCGATCTGGGCAATATCGCCTATGAAAGCGAGGCGGGCGAGGGAATGATCGTGGACGAGGGCGTCCTCGTCGAGATCGTGCGTCCCGGCACCGGCGATCCGGTTGCGGAGGGCGAGGTCGGCGAGGTTCTGGTGACCGCGCTGAACCCGGATTATCCTCTGATCCGCTTCGCAACCGGCGATCTGTCCGCCATCATGCCCGGAACCAGTCCCTGCGGGCGCACGAATATGCGCATCAGGGGCTGGATGGGCCGAGCCGACCAGACGACCAAGATCAAGGGCATGTTCGTGCGTCCCGAACAGGTCGCAGCGCTGGTCGCGCGCCATCCCGAAATCCTGCGTGCGCGCGTGATCGCGGACCGCGATGGCGAGATGGACGTGATGATCGTCCAGCTCGAATCCTCCGCCGGGGCGGGGGCCGCTTTCGACGGTTCGGTGGTGGATACGCTGAAACTGAAGGGCCGGATACAGATCGTCGCTCCGGGCAGCCTGCCCAATGACGGCAAGGTCATCGAGGATCGCCGCAGCTATGATTAGACGCGGAATGTCAGGCATTTGATCCGTTAACTTGTTTCGTGCGCCGCCCGGCCCGAGATTGCCAAGCTGTGATCGAAAGGCAGGTGGCGACATGGCCGTGGGCAAGGGATCGCCGCCGGCGATCATCATCAAGCGCAGCGTCGAAAGCGGTGAAGCCGGCCATCATGGCGGCGCATGGAAGGTGGCCTATGCGGATTTCGTGACCGCGATGATGGCCTTCTTCCTG
>NZ_DHXG01000079.1:32949-48122 GCF_002413585.1 Paracoccus sp. UBA5162 | reverse complement strand
TGATGTGGTTGCTGAACGCCACCACGGAAAAGCAGCGGACCGGCCTGGCGGAATATTTCAACCCGACCCTTGTGCGCACTCCGGGCGCGTCCGGAGACGGGGTCGAGGCAGGCATGCGCTCTGCCGTCGTGCAGGACCTGCCCGACAGTGAAAAGGCCGCGGAATTCGACGACATCTCGCGCCGGATCCAGAATCAACTGTCCGGAACAGGCGCCGAATCGATGCAGATGACGAATCTGCTGCGGCATGTCGTGACCCGGATGACCGATGAAGGGCTGGTGATCGAATTGTCTGACCTGACCGAGCAGCCGCTTTTCATGGATGACACCGCACAGCCGCAACCCGCACTTGAAGAACTGGCCCGGATCATTGCCCGCGTTCTGGGCCAGGTCCGCAACCAGATCGCAATAGCCGGTCATGTGCGTGCCTATCCCGAAATGCTGGTGACTTCGCCTGTCTGGGCGCTGTCGGATGCCAGGGCTCATGCGGTTCGCAACCTGCTGGAACGCGGGCGGCTGGATCCGCAGCGGATCCAGCGTGTGACGGGATATGCCGATCGCAAGAACCGCTCGGCCAATCCGATGGACCCGGTCAACAACCGGATCGAGCTGATTTTACTGAGATAGACGATTTTGGCCTGCCGCGATTAGGCGAATCTTAAGGCCCGTGCCGCAAGGTGCCTGTCAAACCTGTACTCGACGAAAGGTCACTTCATGTCCATGTCATCCGCGATGAATGCCGGCGTTGCCGGTCTGTCGGCGAATTCGACCCGTCTGGCGACCATTTCGGACAATATCGCCAATTCCGGAACCTACGGCTACAAGCGGATGGAAACGGACTTCAACGCTTTCGTCCTGCAGCAGAACCGCACGGCCGGGCTTTACTCGGCGGGCGGTGTTCGGGCCAGCACGCAGCGGATCATCGATGAAGACGGCGCGCTCGTCACCACGTCCCATCCTCTTGATATCGCCATCAGCGGGCGCGGAATGTTGCCCGTGACCTCGGCGGTCGACATGGACAACGGCTTTGACGAACTGCCCTTCATGATGACCCGGACAGGCTCGTTCCGAACCGATTCGGAGGGCGTGTTGAGGACCGAATCCGGCCTTGTCCTGATGGGCTGGCCGGCGCAGGCGGATGGTACCGTGCCGCTGATGTCGCGCGACACGATGCAGGGTCTGCAGCCGGTGCAGATCTCTGCCAACCAGACGTCGGGCGACCCGACGACGCGCGTCAGCCTTGGTGTCAATCTGCCGGCGACCGAGACCGAGCCGACCGCACCGGGTGATCCGATGAGCCTGAAGGTCGAATATTTCGGCAATCTGGGAACCTCGGAATCACTCGATTTCACCTTTACCCCGGACACGACCGATCCGACCGGCATGTCGAATATCTGGACCGTCGAGGTCCGCGATTCCGCCCTCGATCCGACGGCGAACGTGGTGGGCAGCTACCGGATCGAATTCGACGACAGCATGTCGGATGGCGGCAGCATTCGCAGTGTCACCACGCTGAGTGGCGGCGCCTACGACGCGGCCACCGGCAATCTGGGACTGACGGTGGCAGGTGGTCCGATGGACGTGTTCATCGGGACGCCCGGCGGCACGACCGGCTTGCGCCAGCTCTCGGCCAGCTTCTCACCGACCAATATCACGAAGAACGGATCTCCGGTCGGACAATTGACGACTGTCGAGGTCGATCAGGACGGTTATCTCAAGGCGACCTATGATACCGGCTTCGTCCGCACTCTCTATCAGGTGCCCGTGGTCGATGTTCCCAACCCCAATGGGCTCATTTCACTCGACGGCCAGGCGTTCAAGATTTCTCCGACCTCGGGTAATTTCTTCCTGTGGGATGCCGGCGATGGGCCGAGCGGATCGGTCCAGGGCTATGCGCGCGAGGCTTCGACGACGGATGTGGCCGAAGAACTGACCTATCTGATCTCGACCCAGCGGGCCTATTCGTCGAACGCGAAGATCATTCAGACCGTGGACGAGATGCTGCAGGAAACCACGAATATCAAACGCTGACCCGGAAGGCGGCATCTGGCCAAGGAGACCGGAGATGAGTATCGCAAGGGCGCTTTCGAACGCGATGTCGGGGCTGACGGCGACGGCACGCGGGACCGAAACGGTCGCCGCCAACATGGCGAACGCGATGACGCCCGGATATGCTAGGCGCGAGCTTGCCGTTTCCGTTCAGACCCTGGGCGGCAATGGCGGTGGTGTCCGCCTGGACGGTGTGACCCGCGTCGTCAATGCCAGCCTTGTCGCCGAGTCGCGCCTTGCCGGATCGGCCAGCGCCGAGGCCGGGATTCGCTTGAATTTCCAGTCCGCGATGGAAAAGCTGGTCGGCCTGCCGGGTGAAACCGGCGCTTTGGCGACCCTGCTGGGCGATTTCCGCACGGCACTGCAATCGGCGTCCGCTCGTCCCGATGATGAGATTCGGCTGGGCCAGGTCGTCATCGCGGCGGATCGTCTTACGAAGGGTTTGAACGCCGCTTCAAACCAGGTTCAGAAGTCGCGCCAGATGGCCGACCAGGCTATCGCCGCAGATGTCGCGACCCTGAGCGCCTCTCTCGAGCGGGTCGCATATCTGAACCGGCGCATTTCGATCCTGGAATCGAACGGCTCCGACCCCTTGTCTCTGATTGACGAAAGGGCCTTGGTCGTCGACCAAATCTCGAAGATCGTGCCGATTCAGGAAGTCGCGCGCGAGGCGGGCAAGATCGCATTGTTTACCATTGAAGGGGCGGTCCTGCTGGACGGAACCACACCGACCGAGCTCTCCTTTACAGATTCAGGCGAACTGACCGCTGACAGCGTGGTTGGAAGTGGCTCGGTCACGCGACTGTTCGAGAATGGTCAGGAATTGTCAGCCAGCCAGATGCGCCCTTTCGCCGGTGGTTCGCTGTCGGCGAATTTCGCCATCCGCGACGATCTGGCGCCTCAGCTTCAGCAAGAGCTGGACGCTCTGGCCTTCGAATTGCACGAGCGACTGGCGGATCCATCCGTGGATCCTTCCATCACGGCGACTGATCCCGGCCTTTTTACCGATGCAGGATCGCGAGCGGACGTGGCATCGGTCGCCGGACTTGCCGCCCGGCTGCAGTTGAACGATTCGGTCAGGCCGGAAAGCGGTGGCGCATTGTGGCGCATCCGCTCTGGCGCGGGCGCTGTTTCCAGTTCCGCCGTGGGGGATTCAACCTATCTCAACGCGCTCGCCAACGCGCTTGAGGCGGTCGGCGCACCGCTTGCGGGCAGCGGCTTCGACGGCAATGCCAGTTTCGCGGCGCGGCTCGCCAGTGTCGAATCGCGGGTCGCCACGCGCCGAGTAAATGCGGAAGCAGACGCTGCGGTCCGCAATTCCCGTGCTGAAACGATTTCCTCGCGCTTGATGGCCGATGGCGTGGACAGCGACGCGGAAATGCAGCGCCTCTTGGAATACGAACAGGCCTATGCGGCGAACGCCCGCGTGATCCAGGCAATCAACGAGATGATGGACCAAATTCTGAGGCTTTGACCATGAACGTGAATTCTTTGGGTGATCAGGCACGCGCCTTTGCGTTGCAGGCCGCCTCGAACCGGATCAAGACAACGCTTGCGACGCTCAGCGATGAATTGTCCAGCGGCGAGGTCAAGGATTTGTCCGGCCGTTTGGGCGGGAATACGCGCGTTCTGAACGACATCGAATCGCGATTGTCGATGGCGGCGCAATACAGCCGGAACGCGAGGGAAGCGGCATCACTGACCCAAGGGATGCAGGACGCGCTGGTTTCCACGAACGACATGTCGGTTGCCTTGTCGTCGGCGCTTTTGTCCGATGCCGGCAATGCGACCGTCACGACCCTCGCTGCTCATGCGGCTGACGCGGCCGGCGTTTTCGAATCGACCGTTGCGCGTTTCAACGGGGCCGTGGCTGGACGCTATTTCTTCGCGGGTACGAATACCGATCAGCCGCCGCTGATGGCGGCCGGACAGATTCTGGACCAACTTGAGACGGTTGTTTCGGGGTTGAATACCGCAGGCGATGTGACTGCTGCCGTTGCAGCCTGGTTTGATGCGGCGCCGGGTGCAGGGGGTTTTTCCGACTTGGCCTATTCCGGAAGCGTGGACGAAGCGCAGAACATCGCGATTGCGGAAGATAGCAGCATCGTGCTGCGGACCACGGTGCTGTCTCCGGCCCTGCGCGACCAGTTGAAGGGTTTGGCAACCGCGGCGCTTCTGGATCGTGGTGTCCTGGCGGGTGATCACGCGGAAAGAAGCGCATTGTTGCAAAACGCGACCACCGCGATCGTTTCCAATCGCGATTCTCTGCTGTCAGAAATGGCGAGAATCGGATTGAACCAGCAATTGGTCGAGCGTGCGCAGAGCGAGACTTCAGCGGTCGAGGCTACGCTGACCAGCGCCCGCAACCAGATCAGACAGGCCGATCCCTATCAGACCGCTGCGGCAATCACCGAGGCCCAGAGCCAGCTTCAAACGCTCTATGCGGTGACTGCGAGGCTGTCAAAACTCAGATTGGTGGATTTCCTGTGAAACGACTGATATCATTTGTCTGTTCGCTTGTCATGCTGGTGCCCCTGATCGCAGGGGCAGCCCCGGTTCGCATCAAGGATCTGGCTGATTTCGACGGAGTTCGCGGGAACGATCTGGTCGGCTATGGCTTGGTCGTGGGCCTGGACGGCACCGGCGACGGTTTTCGCAATGCACCTTTCACCGAGGAAATGCTTGCCGGCCTCCTGGAGCGGTTGGGGGTAAATGTCACCGACGAAGCACTGCGATCGAAGAACGTCGCCGCCGTCGTCGTGACAGCGACCTTACCACCCTTCGCGCGGTCGGGCAGTCGCATCGATGTCAGCGTCTCTACCATAGGCGATGCGAAAAGCCTGCTTGGGGGCACGTTGGTCATGACCCCGCTTAAGGCTGCCGATGGAGAAATCTACGCCGTGGCGCAAGGCTCGATCATTGCGGGTGGCGTTTCGGTTTCCGGCCAGGCGTCGCGCGTCGTCCAGGGCGTGCCGACAGCCGGTGCCATACCGGTTGGCGCGCGTGTGGAACGCGAGGTTCAGTTCGATTTTGCGGAGATCCAGAATATCCGCATCGCCCTGAGGAATGCCGATTTCACCACGGCCACCCGCGTAGAGGACGTGATCAACCGCGACTTCAAGCTTCGCATCGCGACGACTCAGGACAGCGGCACGGTGATCGTGGAGTTTCGCAACCTTGGCGAGGTAAACCCCGCCCGGGTATTGGGTCGGATCGAGAATCTGACCGTCGAACCCGAGGATCGCGCGAAGGTAGTGATCGATCCGAAGGCCGGAACAATCGTCATGGGGGAAAAGGTGCGCATTTCGCGCGTTGCCGTTTCGCAAGGCAACCTGACCCTCAGGGTCAGCGAAGCCCCGGTCGTCTCCCAGCCAAATCCCTTTGCCCAGGGGGAAACCGTGACTGTTCCGCGAACATCGTCAGAAATTCGCGAGGAGCCGGGCATCGGCTTTGCCGAGGTTGCGGGCGAAACGTCGCTGAGCGATCTTGTCGAAGGGCTGAATTCACTGGGCGTCAGGCCACGCGACATGATCGATATTCTGAAATCGATCCATGCCGCAGGGGCGCTTCATGCCGATCTGATCGTCGAATGAGGTCCGGATGAAGGCGAATCGGCGAAGTCGGAAGCGGCAGGTCGGATCAGGCCCTCTCCGCGGTTGAAGTTCCAGCTGTTTTGAGGTTGGATCCGCGGGAAAGCGATTGATGGCATCAGCATGTATATCGAGAAGACCGACTTGGATGGCGTGCTGATCATCACCCCGATCCGGCATGGTGACGACAGGGGGTTCTTCTCTGAAAGCTGGAGCAGAAAGTCGCTGCTCGAGGCAGGTATCGATCTTCCCGAATTCGTTCAGGACAATCATTCCCTGTCTTCGCATGCCGGAACACTGCGCGGGCTTCACTATCAGGCGCCACCACATGCGCAGGGAAAACTTGTCCGTTGCGGTCGCGGACGGCTTTTCGACGTCGCCGTGGATGCCCGGCAAGGCAGCCCGGATTTCGGGCGCTGGATCGGGGTCGAGCTTTCCTTTGCAAACGGCCGGCAGATCTGGATCCCGGCGGGCTTTCTGCATGGTTTCGTGACGCGCGAACCCGAAACCGAAATCGTCTACAAATGTACTGATTATTATGATCGTGCCAGCGACGGTGTCGTCCGCTGGGACAGCCTGGGGATCGATTGGAGTGTGGCGGATCCCGTTCTGTCGCAAAAGGATGCCGCAGCCCCTGCCTTCGGCGACTGGACGAGTCCATTTGCGCTCGGGGAACCGGGATGAGGATTCTTGTCACCGGCGGCGCCGGTTTCATCGGCTCAGCCGTTGTGAGGCGGGCTATCGAACGCGGGCACCAGGTCGTGAACCTCGATGCGCTTACCTATGCTGCGAATCCGGCAAATGTTGCGAGTGTCGCGGGAAATCCGCGCTATTTTTTCGAAAAGGCGGACATTCGCGACCGGGCGGCGCTTGATCGCGTGATCGCCCGCCACCGTCCAGAGGCGATCATGCACCTCGCGGCTGAAAGTCATGTCGATCGTTCGATCGACGGACCTGCGGCCTTCATCGAGACGAATATTCTGGGAACTTTCAATCTGCTGGAGTCGGCAAGGGCCTATTGGGTCGCCCGAGGGCGGCCGGATCACTTCCGCTTCCATCACATCTCGACCGACGAGGTTTTCGGCAGTCTCGGCAATGAAGGACAATTCATCGAGGACACGCCCTATGATCCGCGCAGTCCCTATTCGGCAAGCAAGGCAGGCTCCGATCATCTGGCAAGGGCATGGCACGAGACCTATGGCCTGCCGGTCGTTCTCACGAATTGTTCGAACAACTACGGGCCTTTTCATTTTCCCGAAAAGCTGGTTCCGGTCGTCATTCTCAGGGCACTTGCAGGACAAAGCATACCCGTCTACGGCGATGGCGGAAACATCCGCGATTGGCTCTATGTCGAGGACCATGCCGATGCCTTGCTGCTGGTGCTGGAAAAGGGCCGGACGGGACGCAGCTACAATATCGGCGGAGAAAACGAGGCGACCAATCTGGAACTGGTACGGATGATCTGCGCGCAGATGGATGTCTTGAAGCCCGAAAATGGGCCTCATGGGCGGCTTGTCACCTTCGTGCCTGACCGGCCGGGGCATGATCGCCGTTATGCCATCGATCCCACACGCATTCGCAGCGAATTGGGATGGCGTCCCTCGGTGACCATAGAGGAGGGGCTGCGCCGGACCGTCCGGTGGTATCTGGACAATCCCGCGTGGTGGCAGCCCTTGCTGGGGCGGGACGGCGTCGGGAAGCGGTTGGGGACCGGTCGGTGAAGGGTTTGCTGGTCTTCGGTCTGAACGGACAACTGGCGCGGGAATTGCGTGGCCTGGCTCCAGAGGCGATTTTCCTCGGCCGGCAGCACGCGGATCTGTCAAGGCCGGAGCGCTGCGCCAAGGTGATCGGGACAATCGCACCCAGCGTCATCGTGAACGCAGCCGCCTATACCGCCGTCGACCGCGCCGAGACGGAGCGCGACCTTGCCTGGAAGATCAATGCCGAAGCGCCGGCCGAGATGGCGCGAGCGGCGAAAGCGTTGGGCATTCCCTTTTTGCATGTCTCGACCGACTATGTCTTCGACGGTTCAAGCCTGACGGCGTGGTCCGAGGATGATCCGACCAGAGCACTGGGGCAATACGGCGCCAGCAAGCTGGCCGGCGAACAGGCCATCGCCGATACGGGTGGGCGATGGGCCGTCCTGAGGACGTCATGGGTCTTTTCGGCGCATGGCAGCAATTTCGTGAAGACCATGCTGCGCCTCGGCGCGGAAAGGGAGATTCTGTCCATCGTCGCGGACCAGTCGGGTGGACCGACCCCCGCGAGGGATATTGCTCAAGCCCTGCTGCACATGGCAAGTCGGATGCTGACTGCAGAAACAACGCGCGGCATCTATCACTTTGCCGGAACCCCCGACGTGTCCTGGGCGGATTTCGCGCGCGAGATCTTTTCACATGCCGGCCTCACCTGCGAGGTGCGCGATATCGCGACGGCGGATTACCCGACGCCCGCCCGGCGCCCTTTGAATTCCAGACTGAACTGCCGCAAGATCGAGCGGGATTTCGGAATTTCACGCCCGGATTGGCGCGTTGGTCTGCAAGATGTGCTGCGTCAGTTGAAGGAGACAGCATGACCACGCGCAAGGGCATTGTGCTGGCAGGCGGATCGGGCACCCGGCTCTATCCGATCACGATGGGCGTGTCGAAGCAGCTTCTGCCGCTCTATGACAAGCCGATGATCTATTATCCGATCAGCGTTCTCATGCTGTCCGGAATCCGTGAGATCGCGATCATCACCACGCCGGAGGACCAGACCCAGTTTCAGCGACTGCTGGGTGATGGCAGCCAATGGGGACTGCGTTTCGAATGGATCGCGCAACCCTCGCCCGACGGGTTGGCCCAGGCATATCTTCTGGCCGAGAATTTTCTGGCCGGTGCACCCTCGGCGATGGTGTTGGGCGACAACATCTTCTTCGGGCATGGGTTGCCGGTGTTGCTGCAATCGGCCCATATGCGATCCGACGGCGGGACCGTTTTCGGTTACCGTGTCGCCGACCCGGAACGCTATGGCGTGGTGGATTTCGATGCGGCAGGCCGCGCGCGGGCGATCATCGAAAAGCCTGAAAGACCGCCTTCGAATTTCGCGGTGACTGGGCTGTATTTCCTCGACGGCAGCGCGTCACGGCGTGCGGCAAAGGTGCGACCTTCCGCACGGGGCGAGCTTGAGATCACGACATTGCTGGAAAGCTACCTTCAGGAAGGCGCGCTGACCGTCGAAAAGATGGGGCGCGGCTTCGCCTGGCTGGATACGGGAACCCATGCAAGCTTGCTGGATGCGGGAAATTTCGTGCGCACGCTGGAAAATCGGCAGGGTCTTCAGACCGGATGCCCGGAAGAAATTGCCTTCGAGGCCGGATGGATCAGCGCCGATCAGCTGAGCGCGCGTGCCGAGAAATTCTCGAAGAATTCCTACGGGCGGTATCTTCGCGCGCTGCTGGGAGATCGCGACTGACATTGGTGCCGGTGTCTTGCCGCTCAACTGGTCTGCCGTGCGATATCCTCGATCAGGACGGCGTCGATCTGCAGGTCCGTCGCGGCGCGGGCGGCCTTGAGCAATTCTTCGCGCAGAACGCGCTGTGACGGTTCGGTCGTGAAATTGCCGTCGAAACCGCCGGTATTGGCCTGGATCATCAACTGACGCAGCAAGGCGTCGCGCAGCCGGGATTCCTGCTTCTGCACCTTTTCCAGTTGTGCGGCATCGGTTTCGATGGTCAGGGTCACGATCATCATCGCGCCCATGTCGCCGTTTCGCATCAGCGGCACGAAGAATTGCGAAGGGAAGGTGAACCAGCCACGACCTTCGGTCTTCTCGTCGTTCCCACCGGAATCTCCATAGCCCGAGGACGCGCTGGCATCGGCCTTCGCGTCTTTTTCGCCGCCTGCCTGATCGGCCCGAGCGTCATCGGCGGGTTGCTGCTTGCCCTCCGTCGACGAGGCGATTTCGGTATTCCCGCTTTCGGTCGAAGGGCGCAGGATCTCGCCGCCGGCGATGCCGCCGCCAAGCGCGGCAAGCGGCAGCAGGAATGTCAGGATCTTCTTCATCGGCGGTCCTCAATAGGGCAGAAGGATATCAGCGATCTGCTGGCCATAGCGGGGTTGCTGCACATCCGTGATCTGCCCCCGACCGCCATAGGAAATGCGCGCACCGGCGATGCGGTCATAGGCGATCTCGTTGTTGCGGTCGATGTCGCCAGGCCGC
Source organism: Paracoccus sp. UBA5162 (assembly GCF_002413585.1). Lineage (NCBI taxonomy): Bacteria > Pseudomonadati > Pseudomonadota > Alphaproteobacteria > Rhodobacterales > Paracoccaceae > Paracoccus > Paracoccus sp. UBA5162. The sequence goes on along the minus strand of NZ_DHXG01000079.1, from coordinate 38,284 downwards.
ACGAACCCGCTGACCGTCAGTTCGCGCAATTCGTAGTTCACCCGGACCTCTTGGGTGCCCTCGATCTGAAGGGTTCCATTGGGCAGCCGGTCGGTGACCGTCGCCGCGACCCGCAAGGTCAGCTTGTCGCGACGCGAGATATTGCCGCTGCCCTTGTAGGTCGAAGATGATTTCGCGTCGGCCAGATTGTCGAAGCTGGCGCCGTCCGGCAGCTTGTTGGCCAGCCGCTGCGGAATGCCGGCCATCTGCGGCATCGACATCTTGTCGCCCGCCGCGCGCGAACGGCCCGACGAATTGCTGATCTCTGCGCGATCGTCGATCTGGATCACCACCGTCAGGATGTCGCCGCGCGTCGCCGCACGCCGGTCGGTGATCAGAGAGGATGTGGTCCCGGCCCACAGCGATGCCGCAGCCTCCGGTCGGCCAGAATCGACCGGAATTTCCAGCGGCGGATTGGTCATGGCGATGAATTCCTCGCCTTCGCGGGGTGAGGTCAGTTGCGGCGGCCGGCCGATATTGGCGGCGCGGGAACAGGCACCCAATGCAAGGGCAAGGCAAAGCAGGTGGATCGGTTTCATCGGAATTCCTTGGCTTCTGCGCCGCGTCAGTTCAGCGTCGTGAGGCTGCCGTCTTCTTCGACGAGAGCATTGATGATGGAACGTGAATCGAGGTTCATCACCCGGATCACGTCGCCCGCCGCACCGTCCGACAGCGTCCGGCCCTGGGCATCGATCCGCAAGGCGCCGCGACGGAATGACAGGCGCACGATCTGGTTGCGCCCGACCAGCTTCGGGGCTTGCAGCAACGTCGCCTGGATGGGACGGCCCTCGTATATCGTGATGCGGGTCTGCAACCCGATGGCCTGCGACGGATCGTCCAGACCGGGCCGTTTGCTGTCGATGGCCCTGAGATCGGCGGCGGTGATGATGGTGCCCGCGGGCAGGGTGCGCGCCGCCGCCAATCCGCCGGCCGAGGCAGGCAGGGCGACCAGCAGCGCCGCGATTGTTGCAAGCGCCCGCATCACCGCACCTGCGTCGTGGCGCCGAGCATCTGGTCGGCGGCGGTGATGACCTTGGCGTTCAATTCGTATCCACGCTGTGCCTGGATCAGTTCGGTGATCTCGCGAACCGCGTCGACCGAACTGTCTTCCAGATAGCCCTGCCGCAAGGTGCCCAGACCCTGCTGACCGGGATTGGCAACGCCGGCCGCGCCAGAGGCCGCGGTTTCGAGGAACAGGTTCGACCCGATCGCCTCCAGCCCCTTTTCATTGGCGAAGCCGGCAAGCGTCAGTTGCCCCAGCAATTCCGGCTCGACGCGATCGTTGAAATAGGCATAGACCTCTCCCGCGGCGTTGATCGAGATTGATCGGGCATCATCGGGAATGGTGATTTCCGGCACCACGGGGTAACCATCCGAGGTCACGATCTGGCCTTCGGGTGACCTTTTCAGTCCGCCATCGCGTGTATATCCCGAGATCCCGGAGGGAAGCGTCACCTCCAGATAGCCGTCACCGTCGATCGCCAGGTCCAGATCGCCGCCGGTCTGGGTCAGCGAACCTTGCTGCAGGTTGATGCTGACGGCGGTGGGGCGGACGCCCAGGCCCAGTTGTACGCCGGCCGGGATAACGGTGCCATCGGCGGCGGTGACGGTGCCGGGGCGGGTGGCCTGCTGATATTGCAGATCCGCGAATTCGGCGCGCCGGGCATTGTAGCCGGTGGTGGACATGTTCGCGAGATTGTTCGAGATGACCTCGACCCGCGTCTGCTGCGCGCTCATGCCGGTTGCGGCGATTTGCAGGGCTCTCATGCTGTTTCCTCTCAGCGTGTCATGGCAGAGATCGCGTTACGGATCCGCTGGTCCTCGCGATCCAGAAAGGACTGGCCCAGCTCGTAGGCGCGCTGGACTTCGATCATGCGGGAAATCTCGAACACCGGATCGACGTTGGATTCCTCGAGAAACCCTTGCTGGATGCGCGGTGCCTCGACAGGCTCGGCATCGCCATCCAGTGCAAAGAGGGTTCCGCCCTGACGGGTCAGGTCGGAACCTTCCGGCGCATCGAACACGCCGATCCGGGCAAAGGGCGCACCATTCGCGGACATCGTGCCATCGGCGCCGACGGCGACCTTTCCCGCACCGGCGGGCAGGATGATCGGCGCCTGGCCCTCGTCCAGCAGCCGGTTGCCGTCGGCCGTCATCAATTCGCCTTCAGCCGATGGCAGGAAGGCGCCGGCGCGGGTCAGGCGCGGCCCGTCGGGGGTTTCGACCATGAAAAAGCCATCGCCCTCGATGGCGAGATCCAGGTTGCCATTCGTTTGCGTCAGCACGCCCTGCTTCAGGTCCAGCATCCGGCCGCGCGCATCCGCCATCGAAAGCGTATCGCCATTGCGGTCCAGCGCAGACAGATTCTCGGCGAAGATCACCCCTTCGCGGCGATATCCGGTCGTGTTCGCATTGGCGATGTTGTTCGCGACCACGCGCATTTCCTTCATCAGGCCCGATTGCCGGGTCAAAGAGGCGTAGATGGCATTTTCCATGGATCAGCCTCCGGCGATCAGGGGGATGATCTGGCCGAGATAGAAATCGGACAGCGCGGTGGTCATGAAGCTCATCGTGACCCAGAAGACGATCAGCATCAGCCCGACCTTGGGCACGAAGGTCAGCGTCAGTTCCTGCACCGAGGTCAGGGCCTGGAACAGGCCGATGACGACGCCCGCGACCAGCGCGACACCCAGCATCGGGGCAGAAATCCGCACCGCGATCAGCAGCGCCTGGCGCATCATGTCGAAAAGCAGAGTTTCGCCCATGGCTCAGACCGGCATCCGCAGGATTTCCTGATAGGCCTCGACGACCTTGTCGCGAATGGCGACGACCGTTTCCATCGCCAGTTCGGACTCGGCGATGGTCTGGACAAGCTGCTGGGTCTCGACCGAGCCGGTCATGGCGCCGGTCGAGGCGGCGTCGACCTGCGACATCTGGAGGGCGAAATCCTCGGCCGCCTGAGAGATTTTCTCGATCGCCGGTGACGATTGTCCAGGCGCCACGGCGCTGCGGGCGGCGGAATAGGCATTGGCGGCGTTCAGGCTGTTGATCATGGAATATCCTTTCAGCGGCGAAGAAGTTCAAGCAACGAAGAGCCCATCTGTCGGCTCTGTTCGAACATCTTCAGATTGGCCTCGTAGCTGCGGCCGGCTTCGCGGGAATCGGCGATCTCGATGACCAGATCGACGTTCGATCCGAGGTAATAACCGTCCTGGTCCGCAAGCGGGTTTGACGGATCATAGATCTGCGGCAGTTCGGACTGGTCCAACAGCGTTCGCGAGGTCTGAACCTCTCCGGTCGGGCGGCCGAAACGGACGGCCTCTTCGAAGGCGACCAGCTTTCGGCGATAGCCGGGCGTATCGGTATTGGCGATGTTTTCCGCGGTGCGGCGCAGGCGTTCGCTTTGCGCGCGCATTCCCGAGGCCGAAAGCTGCAGGGGCGAGACGGGGTCGGACATGGGTTTTTCCTTCAGCGGCGGCCGATGCTGGTGCGCATCAGGTTCAGGGCGGAACGGTAGATTCCCAGCGACAGATCGTGATCGCGCTTCAGTTCGGCCGCTTTCACCATCTCGTCCTCCAGCGAGACCGAATTGCCGTTGGGTGAGGTTCCGCTTGTCTTGGAGAAGGCGCGCATCGCGGCCGGCGACCACTCGGGCGTGGCCATATGGCGCGGATCCGTCGTGCGCATCGTGGCGAAGCCTGTGCGCCGATATCCTTCCTCGAAGGGCTCCAGATCCTGGGCCTTGTATCCCGGGGTGTCGGCATTCGCGACATTGCGTGCCACAAGTGTCTGCCGCTGGGCGGCATTCTGACCCATGGCGCGGGCCATTCGCATCATCTCGATGTTATCAAACATGAGGCTTCTCCTCATTCGGCGATAACCCGGTCTTAACCCCAATTGGTTTAGAAACCGTTTCACAGGCAGGAATTGCCGCTGACGGAGAAAGCCGCGAAATGGATAAGATTGAATCGATCGTCGCCCGAATCCGGAATCTGCGTCCGGCGCAGTATTATGGGCAGGTGCAGCAGATGCGCGCCGGGCTGATTTCCGTCGAGGGATTGAACGGCCATGCCTCGGTCGGAGACAGGGTATTGATTTCGCTTCAGAAAGGTTGTGTCGCCGGAGAGATCGTCGGTCTTGCACCGGATGTTTGCGACGTGCTGCCCGAAGGCAATGCCGACGGCCTTTCGGTCGGGGCCGAGGTCGAGCTGCTGTTCGCGCCGACCATCGCGCCCTGCGATTCGTGGATCGGGCGAATCATCGACCCTCTGGGTCGGCCGCTGGACAACAGGCCGCTGCCCAAGGGGCTTCAGCCGCGGCCGTTCCGCTGCGAGGCGCCGCCCGCGGTCGGCCGCAAGCGGCTGGGTGCGCGCCTGGCGACCGGGCTGGCGGTCTTCGACACGCTGCTGCCCTTGGTCGCCGGCCAGCGGATCGGGCTTTTCGCGGGGTCGGGCGTGGGCAAGTCCACCCTGCTTTCGAATCTTGCACGTGGGGTAGAAGCCGATGTCGTGGTGATCGCCATGATCGGCGAACGGGGACGGGAACTGCGCGAATTTGTTGAAAAAACACTCGGCACCGAAGGGATGAAGCGGGCCGTGATCGTGACGGCGACTTCGGATCGCTCGCCACTGATTCGCAGGCGCTGTGCCTGGGCCGCGATGGCGGTTGCCGAACATTTTCGCGACCAGGGCCGCCATGTCCTGCTTCTGGCCGATTCGATCACCCGTTTTGCCGAGGCCCATCGCGAGATCGCCCTGGCTGCGGGCGAGCCGCCAAGCTATCGCGGCTTTCCACCCTCGGTGTCGAACCTGATCATGGCTTTGGCCGAACGCGCCGGCCCCGGCCTCGACGGCAGCGGCGATATCACCGGCATTTTCAGCGTCTTGGTCGCCGGGTCCGATATGGAAGAACCGGTGGCCGACATCCTGCGCGGAACGCTGGATGGTCACGTGGTGCTGGACCGCGCAATCGCCGAGCGCGGAAGATTCCCGGCAGTGGATGTGGTCCGGTCGGTATCGCGGTCCTTGCCCGACGCAGCCACGCCCGAGGAAAACGCGATGATCGCCAAGGCGCGCGGGGCGATGGGCGCTTATGCGGAATCAGAACTGATGATTCGCGCGGGCCTCTATGCGCCGGGGTCGGATCCGCGACTGGATGAGGCGGTCAGGCTTTATCCGCAACTCGATGATTTCGTGGCCTTGTCGGGAAACAGCATCGCGCAGAGCTTCGAGCGCCTGTCCGAGGCTCTGCGCCTGCCACAGGCCGCCCGTCCGGCAAGACGGGCGGGATGAAGGAA
>NZ_DHXG01000079.1:0-32612 GCF_002413585.1 Paracoccus sp. UBA5162 | reverse complement strand
CTTAATGAATGTTACACTAAGCCCCCCGACCATTGCGCCGGTCGGGCTGATTTGCAACTGTCCGGCAGTTGCGCGAAAGGAAGGGGCGGATGGCGATTACCGAGTATTTTATCCGCTATCTTCAACGGCGTGACAGTCTTTCCGAGGCCGACCTTCAGCGACTTCGCGCCTTGAAGACCGAGCAGGCCAGCTATGGTCCGGGCGACGTGATCGTGCCTTTCGACCGGACCGAGAGCCGCAGTTGCATGATGCTGCGCGGCCTGTCCGCCCGATCACACAAGCTGGTCGGCCGGCCCGACGATCGGGTGATCACGGCCTTGCATGTGCCCGGCGATTTCGTTGATCTTCACGGGTTCGTTCTGGCTGGGCTGGAACATGCCGTGATCGCTGTCGGTTCGGCCGAGGTCGAATTCATAGGTCACGATCAACTTACTGAAATAACAGAGAATTTTCCGCATCTGACACGGCTCTTATGGATGGCGACGCTGATCGACGCGGCTGTGCACCGGCAATGGCTGGTCGCGGCGGCCTCGCTGCGATCCAGCGCGCATCTGGCACATCTCTTGTGCGAGATCTACACGCGCCTGAATGTGGTCGGCGCGGCGGCGAACGGGCAATTTTCCCTGCCGCTGCTGCAACGCGAACTTGCAGACATCCTTGGCTATTCCCCGATCCATGTGAACCGGGCGGTCCGCGATCTGAGAGATCGGGGGCTGTTGCGCTGGTCCGGCGCCGACGTGACCATTCTGGATTGGCGCGGACTGGCGACACTGGCGCGTTTCGATGCGACCTATCTGGATCTGGAACGGCGCAACCGCTGAGCCTTTACTGACACAGGCGCCAGTCTCCGCGTCGCGCGGCAATGTCGAAATGCAGGTGTTCGGCATGGGCCTTGTTCACGCCCGGACCCAGGACAGTGGTGAAGAACAGGCAGGCCGCACCCCGAACCGTTCGCTGAAACGCCTCCGCCTGGTCGCCGCTGTCCCGTCGGGGCTGAACCGGCAGCGTCCCGGCCCCTTCGAACAGGAAAGCCGAGATGTCGATGGCATTTCCAAGCGCGTGTTCGGACAGTTTCGGGCGGGCCTGACCCGTGCCGACACGGGCGCGACAGGCATAGGTGCTGCCAAGCCGCAGCCCCGTCAGGCGGGGTGCGCCGGGCAGGGTCGCTGCCGCCGGCCGCGCGAAATCCCGCGCCCATAGACCAAGTGCCCGCGCGGTGTCGCATCGCATCTCCGCGCCGCCCTCGAGTATCAGGTCCGGCAGGATGCGCTGAACCCGGATCGGCCGGGCGATGCCGCAATCGGGATTGTCCGGATTCGTCACGGCGGGCCGGTTTTCGTAAACCGTGCCCAGCATCGCCAGAGCCAGTCGGCAGGCGGCGAAATCCTCGTCGCTTTCACGCGCCGCGTACCATGCGGGCGGTGCTGGCGGACCGAAGGCCTCGGCCGGCGGGGCCGCCGCTTCTTCGGTTTCGGGAACGCCGGCCTGCTCCGGCTTGGGGGGCGACGCCGTGGTTTCCTCGGATGCCTTGGCTTCCTCGGCGGGTCGTTCCGGCGGGCGGATGCCTGTCAGCGCGGACTGCGCCCTGACGGGGCCGGCGCCCGGTGGCCGTTCCTGCGCCACGGCCGGCCCGGCCAGCAGCAAGACCAGCAGGGTCAGAACCGGGGTCGGCCCCCTCAATTCTCGCCTTCCAGCGGCGGCACGACGAAGGCGTCCGGCAAGGCGCCCGACAGGGCATGGCTCAGCGGATCACCGCGCTGAGGCGCCAGCGACGCCGCCGCGTCGGCGGTTTCCTCGCTGGTGTTTTCATAGACCTTCGGGGGCGCGGGTGTGGCCCCGCCACCGGTTTCGGGCAGGGAAAGGGGTGCTGCGGGTTTCGTCGTGACCGTCGCCGGCGCGGGCAGGGTGTCGGACACGGTGTTTGTCTGCGTCACGGCTTCGGCGGCCGCGGCGCTGGCCGTTTCCAGCATCGCGTCCCTGGTTGCGGCCGGCTGCGCCCCTTCGCCCGTGACATCCGCGATCGTCACGCCCGCATCGAGGAACTCGACCGTGGTCACGCCGGGTATGACCAGCCTTGCCAGTTCCTGTGCGTCCCAGTTCGTCAGCCGCACGCAGCCGCGCGACTGGTTCCTGAACAATTGCGAAGGGGTCGGCGTGCCGTGGATGCCGTAGGTCGGCTTGGACAGATCGATCCAGACCGATCCCACGGGCCCGTTCGGGCCCGGCGGTATGATCAGCGCCTTGTCGTTGTTGCCCTGCTTGAAATTCTTCGACGGGTTGTAGGTATAGTTCGGATTTATCGCGACCGACGTGACACGGTGCTTGCCCGAGGGCGAGGGTGTCGCGTCCGAGCCGATGGTCGCCGGATAATCGACGATCATCCTGCCCGCTTCGTCATAGGCGGCCACGCGTCGCGTCGCCTTGTCGATGAAGATGCGGGCCACCTTCTTGCTCATGTTGGCAGCCGGGTTGGCGACCTTGATCGTCGATCCAGGCACCATCGGAACGCCCGGATTGAGGAAGGAGATGAACTTTTCGTCCATGTGGAAACGTTCGCCCAGCTTTTCGGCAATGCTGGTATAGCCCTGCGTGGACATCTTGGCCTTTTCGGCGAAATCGGACGGGATGTCGTCGACCAGCCCTTCGGCGTCCTCTTGGGTGATGGTGTAGGTCTGCGTCAACGGAATTTCGGAATAGGATTGCAGCAGGTTCCAGACATGCGGATCCATCAGCCCGTCCTCGGGCAGGCCGACGCGGCGTTCGAAGGCGCGGATGGCGCTTTCGCTCATCGCGCCCTTGTAGCCGTCGATGACGCCCGGCGACGTGCCCGAGCGATCCAGCAGAAGCTGCACCTTGGCTGTCAGCGCCGAACGGCCGCGCGGAAGATCGCCGCCATCATAGGCCGCAAGCTCCATCTGCTCTGCGGTGAAGGGCACATCGCGATCCTGCGTCGCGGCGCTGGTCTGGGCTGCCGCAGGGATCGCCGAGGCCGCAAGAAGCGACAGTCCGAAAAATGTCGAAAGGGCAAGGCGGCGCGGCATCAGGGTCTCCGGTGATCGTGTTTCGCCAGCATCGTGTGTTTCTCGGCAAAACTCCATAGACTGCGGGGGTCACGTTTCGTTCAAATGCCGCCCCCGGGCGCGGCGCCTGTGAAACGGCCCTTCCCGCTCTGGTCAAGCGGCAAGAATTCAGCGAGGTTTCGCATGAAGGACGGACCGGGAAAGGGGGCCGGATGAGGATCTCCAGTTGCGGCAACCCGCAAGATCGGGCGCGACCGCCGCGATGAGGTCGCTCAGGCCCCTCGCGCCGGACGTTCCGATGGCCGCGCCCCGAAGACGATGCCCGCTTTCGCGGAATCCGGCGACATTGCGCGAGACCGCGACGATCGACGATCGCTGCGGCAAAGGAACGGTCTAGGCCATGGCTGCAAGCCTCGGGCCGATCCTGCTGTTGCTTGCGCTGGTGCTGCTTTGGTTGCGGGTGCCGCTGGCCTTGGCGTTGTTGGCGATATCGGTGCCGGGGCTTTTGCTGATGCCGGCGGGCGGGGCGTTGCCCAGTGCGATTGCGTCGCTGTTTTCCTCGCTTGACGGCCTGCTCCATTCGCCCGGGCTGCTCCTGGTGCCGCTGGTCGTCCTGCTTGGCAATCTTGCGCTCTATGCCGGAATCAGCACGCGAATCTACGATGCCTCCGCCGTCTGGCTGAGATCGCTGCCGGGTGGCCCGGCGCTGGCCGCCGTGCTGGGTTGCGGCGGTTTCGCGGCCATTTCCGGATCGTCGACCGCCTGCGCCTCGACCATGGGCCGGATTTGCGTGCCCGAGATGCTGCGCCTGGGTTATGACCCGAAACTGGCCGCCGCATCGGTGGCAGCGGGCGGCACGCTGGGCTCGCTGATCCCGCCGTCGATCCTGTTCGTCCTGTTCGGCATCCTGACCGACAGGCCCATCGCGCCGCTGTTCATGGCGGGCATCCTGCCCGGCCTGCTGTCGCTGGCGGGCATGATCGCGGTCGTCGCATGGTGGGTGCGAAGCGATCCGGGCGCCGCGCCCGATGTCCCGCGCACGACCGCGACGCCGCTGGACGCCACCTTCGCCGCATGGCCCGCGATCCTGATCTTTGCCGTGATCGTCTTCGGCATCTTCAGCCGGGCGCTGACGGTGGCGCAGGCCGTCGCGATCTCGGTCGCGCTGACGCTTGCCATCGGTGTCGCGCAGACTCGGCTGACCTGGGGCGCTGTATGGCGCGCCTGCCGGGAAAGCCTGATCGAAAGCGTATCGATCCTGCTGGTCCTGGCGGGTGCCTGGCTGTTTGCCGATTTCGCCACGCAAAGCGGCATGGCCGAGGCCTTTTCGATGTCGGTCGCGCAGCTTGATCCCTCGTATCTGATGCTGATGCTGGCGATTGCTCTGATCTATCTGATCATGGGGATGTTTCTGGATCCGCTGGCCATCCTGGTCCTGACGCTGCCCTTCCTGGCCCGGCTGGTCGCGGATTACGACCTGAATCCGGTCTGGCTGGGCGTGGTCATCGTCAAGCTGCTGGAAATCGGGCTGATCACGCCGCCGGTCGGGCTGAACGTCTATATCATCGCCGGAGTGACACGCGACATGGGTATCGACCGCATTTTCGCCGGGATCGGGCGGTTCCTGGCCGTGGACCTTCTGGTCCTGACGATCCTGATCCTGTTTCCCGCGGTCTCGCTGCTGATCCCGACGGCGATGGGCGCCGTGCCCTAATCCTCGGAAACCAGCCGGTGCTGCGGCGGGTAGAACTGCCGCGAGAACGAGACCGGGGTCGCGTTGCGCCAGTTCGTCCGCTCGATCGCGAGGATCGGCGTTCCCGGCTCGATCCACAGATTGTGGGCACAGTCGCCGCTGGCGCCCTCGGCCAGGATCGTCACCCTGCCGCGCGTCAGGGGCACGTGCCGGGCCAGCCATTCGGGTGCCGACTGGCCCTCGAGATCGGCGCGCGTCAGGGGGGGCAGGGCGCGGGGGTTCAGCCAGATCGCCTCGCAGCAATGCGGCGCGCCATCGGCCAGATATTGCGCCTTGACCAGCAGCAGATTCTGGCTTGCCTCGACCTGCAGTGCGCGCAACGCCGCCTCCGAGGGGATCGGCCCCCGCTCGAACGCGGTCAGGACATAGCGATAAACCGCGCCGGCTGCCTCGATCTCGCTGCGGATGACCGGCATTTCCAGCGTCGTGCGCTGATGCGGCGTGGCCGTGACACGGGTCCCGACCTTGCGGCGGCGTTCGACCACGCCGCTTTCGGCCAGTTCGCGCAACGCGCGGTTCACCGTCGCGCGGGCGCAGCCCAATTGATGCGCAAGCTGGTGTTCCGTCGGGATCAGCGTGCCCGGCGCCCATTCGCCCGACCGGATCCGCTCCAGCACCTCGGCACGGACGGATTGCCAGGTGTTCATCCGTTTGGGCGCCCTGGCCGAGCCGCCGGGACGCAATGAACGGACGAAGGTCGGTGGAAGTTTTGTCATCTGAAACCTGAAACCGGCGAAAAGCACATGCCAATAGTGTCAATCCGCGCGGCCCGGAAGGAAACCTGTCGATATCGGCATAGTTGACGCAGCTGGAGCTTGGCTGTTCCAGCTTGTTTTCCAACACGAATCCCCCGCGTCCAGGTTGTGCCGGCCGGGGATTTCCAAGCCGCTCCGCGAATGATATTTCATCATCTGCAAGCGATCGGAGGACAGCGCGCCATGAGCGTCGGTGACAACCTGCCTGCGACCGGCCGCCCGCTGGCCGGCCCGGCCCGGACGACGTGGCCGATCCTGATGGCGATCAGCCTGTCTCACATGATCAACGACGTGATGCAGTCGATGCTGGCCGCGATCTATCCGCTGCTGCGGGTCGAATTCTCGCTGAGCTACGCGCAGATCGGGATCATGACCTTTGCCTTCCAAGTCACGGCCTCGCTGCTGCAGCCGCTGATCGGTATCGTGACCGACCGTCATCCGCAGCCAAGATCGCTGTCGCTGGGAATGGCCTCGACCTTCTGCGGCGTGCTGCTGCTGGCTTTTGCAAGCAGCTACGGGATGCTGCTGGCGGGCGCGATGATGATCGGCATCGGATCGGCCGTGTTCCATCCCGAAAGCTCGCGGGTGGCGCGGCTGGCTTCGGGCGGGCGGTTCGGGACCGCGCAATCGCTGTTCCAGCTTGGCGGCAATTCCGGACAATCGCTGGGGCCGTTGCTGGCGGCCTTCATCGTCGTGCCGCTGGGCCGACCGGCGGTGGCATGGTTTGCGGTCGCCGCGGCGCTTGGCATCGCGCTGTTGTGGCGTGTCGGCGACTGGGCCGAGGGGCGGCGCCGGGCCACGGCGGCACAGGTCGACCGCGCGCTGCGGCTGCCGCGCGATATGGTCTTCCGTTCGATCGCGGTTCTGGCCATTCTTGTCTTCACCAAGAATATCTACACCGCCGCCATGACCAGCTATTTCACCTTCTTCACCATCGAGAAGTTCGGCCTGTCCACGCAGGCGGCACAGATCATGCTGTTCCTGTTCCTCGGCGGCATGGCGGCAGGGGTCATGCTGGGCGGCGTCGTCGGGGACCGCGTGGGACCGTTGCGCGTGATCTGGTTCTCGATCCTCGGCGTTCTGCCCTTCACGCTGCTTTTGCCGCATGTCGGACTGGTGCCGACAGGTATTCTGGCAGTGCTGATCGGGCTGATCCTGGCCTCGGCATTTCCGGCCATCGTGGTCTATGCGCAGGAACTGGTGCCCGGCCGCACAGGCATGATCGCGGGGCTGTTCTTCGGCTTTTCCTTCGGCATGGGCGGCATCGCGGCCGCCGGGCTGGGGGTGCTGGCCGACGCGAGGGGGATCGAGACGGTGTTCCTGCTCTGCTCGTTCCTGCCGATCCTGGGCTGCCTGACGATCCTGCTGCCGCGCCGGCTGACCGGGGGCTGATGGCGGCCCCGATCTTCTTCCATATCAGTCCGGAATGGTGCGGTGACGCGCGGCTGGTGCGCCTGTTCCGCCGCAACGGCCACTGCGCCGCGATGGGCGAGAACGGCGACCTTGCCGCCCGGATCCTGCTGGCCGAGGCCGAGGGTCGGGTGCCGTTCTCGGGTCGCGACGACATCCGCCTGTTCGCGGGTCTGTGGCGCAACGACCCCTTCTGGCAGCCGCCGCTGGAGGCGTGGCGCCGCTTTGCCTTTCTGGCCCGCACCGTGCCGCAGGCGCATTTCATCCTGACCACGCGCGCGCTGGATGGCTGGCTGCTGGACCGCCTGACCCGCGACAGGGGCGCGGTCGCGCGGTGCCACGCCTATCACCGCGGCATCCCCGAAGCCGACCTGCCGGATTTGTGGAGGGCCGAATGGAACGCCCATCTCGCAGCCGTTCAGGACTTTTTCGGCGATGATCCGCGGCTGATCCGCGTGGATCTGGACCGCGAAAGCCCTCACGACCTGATCGACCGGCTGCGTCCCCTGATTTCCATGCCGCACAAGCCGGTTCCGCTGCATTGGATCGCCCCACCCAGGGCCATGCGCGATGACGATCTGCTGGCGGCGCTGGACCGGGTGCGGGCGCCGGCGGCCATCGATCCCGATTACGTTCGCGACGTGGCCGGGTTCTGTCTGCGCGGTCGGGCGCCGGGCAAGGGCGCGGTTGCGGGATTGTCGGGCTATGCCTGCCTCTGGGACGGCGGCGCCAGGGTGCTGGATCCGGCGGGCGCGCCGCGCCGGATCCGGGTCGCGGGATCCGTCGCAGTTTCGCAGCCTGGCCGCCATTTCAAGCTGCTCAGGGCCGAGGCGGTCATCAACGATGCCCTGCGACTGGGCCGCAGAAGCCCCCTGAGCATCGACATGGAGGATTCGCGCTGGCTCGGTTCGGATGACGGTGCCGCGCCGGGACGGCCGGTTCTGGGTCATTGCCGCCGCGAGGGCGCGCGCAACATGGTTCTGTGGCCTTTGCCGGGCCAGCACGATGTCGGCCTGCCGGGCTTTGATCCTGCCGCGCCGGCCGACCCCATCGCGTTCGAGGACAAGGAGGACCGGCTGGTCTGGCGCGGCATGATCTCGGGCAGCGAGATGCGCGATACGGTGCGGCCCGGCCCGGCCTCGCATGTGTTTCTGCGGCAACTGGCGGCGGCACAAGACGATGCCGATGCCCGGCAAGAGGCATTCGGGGGGCTGTGCCGCACCAGCCGCATGGCCTTTGTCCGGCGCTTCTGGGACCATCCGGATTTCGATCTGGGCGTCGTCATGGCCTGGGGCTATCGCGAATTCGCCGCGGATCCGCTGATCGCGCCCTATTGCGTGCCGCGCCGGAAGCCGGGCTTCTTCCGCCGGTTCCGCTATCAGCTTTGCCTGACCGGCTATGACCACGGCTCTAACTTCATTCCGATGATCGACAGCCGATCGGTGCTGCTGAAGGAAGAAGATGGCTGGGAAGTATTCTATTCCGGCCGCTTCAAACCGTGGAAACACTATATCCCCGTGGCACGGTATTGTGCGGATATCGAGGAAAAGCTGGCCTGGGCACGTGACAATCCCAGGGAATGCAAGGCGATGTCCGCCGCCGCCCGGACCGAATGCGCACGCCTGCGCGACCTGCCGACGCGCCGGGCAATCATGGCCGCGATCCTCGACGGGCTGGGCGAGGCGCGCTAGAGATGATCGCGCAAGGAGGCGCCATGACCACGATCCGAATCCGCCCCATCTCGGCCGATGCCTTCGCGCCTTTCGGTGATCTGCTGACGCCCCGCGACAGGCCCGACAGGATGATCAACGAAGGCCGCTGCGAACGGCATCATGCGCTGGCGACGGTGCAGCGCGGCGGCGGCGAGGCCATCGTGTCGATCTTCCGCAGTCAGCCGGTCAGCCTGCCCCATGATTGCACGCTGCTGGAACGGCATCCGCTGGGATCGCAGGCATTCATGCCGCTGGGGCCGGATCCCTGGCTGTCGGTCGTGGCGCCCGATCGAGACGGGCGGCCGGGCGATGTGCTGGCCTTTCTAGTGCCGTCGGGGATGGGGGTGAACCTGCGGGCGGGTGTCTGGCATGGTGTGCTGACGCCGCTGGACCGCGCCGCCGATTTCCTGGTCGTCGATCGCGAGGGCGAGGGCGTCAATCTTGAAGAAGTCCGCATCGCGCCGGTCAGCATTACCGCATGACCGGCCTGCCCGATTTCAGCCATGAACAGGCCGCCATGTCGCGCGGCGCCAGGCTGGTGGCCGGCGTCGACGAGGTCGGTCGCGGGCCTCTGGCCGGTCCGGTGACGGCGGCCGCGGTGGTGGTGCGGGATCCGGTGAACATCCCCGAGGGGCTGAACGATTCCAAGAAGGTCGGGCGCAAGCAGCGCGAAGTGCTGGCCGATTGGATCATGGCCCATTGCGACTGGTCCGTCGCCCATGTCGAGGTCGCGGATATCGAGCGGCTGAACATCTATCACGCAGCCCATCTTGCCATGGTCCGCGCCGTGGCCGGGTTGCGGTGCAGGCCCTGCCGGGTGCTGGTCGACGGCAACCGGGTGCCCGCCGCGCTGGACCGGCCTGCCGAGGCTATCGTGGGCGGCGACGCGCGGTCGCTGTCGATTGCGGCGGCCTCGATCCTGGCCAAGGTGTTGCGCGACCGCATCATGGTGGATTTGGCGCAACAGCATCCCGGCTATGGCTGGGAGGTGAACGCAGGCTATCCCACGCCCGCACACAAGCGTGCCCTTCTAGATTTGGGTCTGACCCCACATCATAGGCGCTCGTTTCGGCCGGTCCACAATATCTTGTGTAAACCCCGTTCTTCAAGCCCTTGATTCAAAAAAGAAATTGACGGCGAATCGCCTGTGACTCATCCTGTCCACAGATCAGACCGGCCAAAGCCGGCATCCCCGAGAGGCAGAGATGACGAAGACCAAGGAAAGCTGCGCCGCGGCGGCGCGACCGCTTCCGCTGAACCGGATTCTGGCGGGCGATTGCATCGAGATCATGAATTCGCTGCCCGAAGGCAGCATCGACCTGATTTTTGCCGACCCGCCCTATAACCTGCAATTGCGCGGCGACCTGCATCGGCCGGACAATTCCAAGGTCGATGCGGTGGATGATGACTGGGACCAGTTCGCCGGTTTCGCGGCCTATGACAGCTTTACCCGCGACTGGCTGGCCGCTGCGCGGCGCCTGTTGAAGCCTGATGGCGCGATCTGGGTCATCGGATCCTATCACAACATCTTCCGCGTCGGCGCCGAACTGCAGAACCAGGGTTTCTGGATCATGAACGACGTGATCTGGCGCAAGTCCAACCCGATGCCGAACTTTCGCGGCAAGCGGCTGACCAATGCGCATGAAACGATGATCTGGGCCTCGAAATCCGAAAGCTCGAAATACACTTTCAACTACGAGGCGCTGAAATCGTTGAACGAGGGTATCCAGATGCGCAGCGACTGGGTGATTCCGATCTGCAATGGCGGCGAGCGGCTGAAGGACGGAAAGGGCGACAAGGCCCATCCCACCCAGAAGCCCGAGGCCTTGCTGCATCGCGTGCTGATAGGCACCACCAGTCCCGGCGATGTCGTGCTGGATCCGTTCTTCGGGACCGGCACCACCGGCGCGGTGGCAAAGATGCTGGGCCGCGACTTCATCGGCATCGAACGCGAGGCTGCCTATCGCGAGGTCGCAGAAAAGCGGCTGGCGCGCATCCGCCGCTTCGACGCCGATGCGCTGGCAACGACGCGGGCCAAACGGGCCGAGCCGCGCGTGCCCTTTGGCCAGGTGATCGAACGCGGGATGCTGCGTCCGGGCGAGGAACTGTTTTCGCTGGGCAGCCGGCACAAGGCCAAGGTCCGCGCCGATGGCAGCCTGATCGGCAACGATGTCAAGGGCTCGATCCATCAGGTCGGCGCCGCGCTGGAGGGCGCTCCGTCCTGTAATGGCTGGACCTACTGGCATTTCAAGCGCGAGGGCAAGATGATCCCGATCGACCTCTTGCGCCAGCAGATCCGCGCCGAACTGGCCGGAGAAGTCGCCCGCCCGAATTGATCCCGAATACGGTTCGCCGTCGTTCCGCCGCCTGCCGCGCGGCGGGACCGCCTTGCCCCGCCATGTCCGCATGGCGGGGCCTTTTCGTCCTATGCGCCGTCTTCGCGCGGTACGGTGGTCTGCGGCAATGCCGTTAAATCCGATCCGGGGCGCGGACCCTGCAACCGGGCCCGGTCGAGGACGCGAATCGTGCCCCGGGTTATCTCCACGATGCCCGCGCCGCGCAGATGCGCCAGTGTCTGGTTCACCGTCTGGCGCGAACATCCCGCCAGCAGTGCCAGGTTGTTCTGGCTGATCAGCGCCTCGGGCCGGTCGGGCGCGGTCAGGCTTAGCAGATGGATGCGAATCCGGTCCTCGGCGGCGTAGAACATCGCGACCGATTGCTGAGCATTGTCGCGGGTCAGGCGGTCATGGAAGATGCCGGCAAAGTTTCGAAGCAGCGTTTCGGCGGGCAGGCAGGCCATGATCTTTTCCGCGCTGAAGGCGGCCAGCATCGTGTCGGGCCAGGTCGTGCAGGTCGCGGCGCAAACCCGGCCCGAGAAAATCTCGACCTCGCCCATGACTTCGCCCGGATTGGCGATATGAGCCAGAACGCGGTTGCCGTTGACGTCGATCACGCTGACCTCGACCCGCCCCTGCAGGATCAGGTAGCAATGGTCCGTCGGCTCGTCCTGACGCAGAATCTCGTGGGGTTTCGGATGATGGTGCAGGCTGCATGTCGCCAGAAAATCCTGGAATGCCGCACCATCCAGCCCCTTCAGCAGATCGGGACGGCGTTCATGCAGCATCTCGGCGGCGCGACGCGCCAAGATGGCAGAGCCGCCCGGCGGATGCCGCAACCTGATCGCAGAAATGTCTCGGGATGCCACGCCATGCTCCGCTGGGTTGTAAACCAGGCTACACAGCGTACCATAACATGAAAAATCCGGCGCAAAAGGCCGGGTCGGCCACGCCGATGGGCGTAGCGGATCGAAGGTGCTGAAAAAAGACGAACCGAGACCTGCGAACCTGCACCTTCGATCTGCCACCAAAGGAATACAGCGGAAATCCGCCGAAAGTGTCGGCTTGCCGACACTCGCGTTCTTTTTGGATCGAAAACGTGACGGCAGAGGCTATGGCGCGTTGCGCGGCATCGGCAGCGTGCCCCGGTCATAGGCGGTCCAGTCCTCGATATCGGGATAGAATTGCCGCCGCCACCTGCGCACGCGCGGGTTCATCTTCCGCCGCCACCAACAGGGCGCCATGGCCAGGAAATTCATCGCCGGATAGCCCATCGGAAGCTGCGGCGCCTCGTCGGGCCCATAGGTCTGCAACAGCGGAAACCGGCGGTCGGGCCTGTAGTGATGGTCCGAATGACGCTGCAGATTGATCATCAGCCAGTTCGTGACCCTGTGGCTGGCATTCCAGCTGTGCCGCGGCCGGATATGTTCATAACGCCCTGCACCCAGATGACGGCGGGTCAGGCCATAATGTTCGACGTAATTCGTCAGCTCAAGCTGCCAGACGGCGATGAAGGCCTGGAAGACGAACAGCAAGAGGCCCACCCCGCCGCCCAGAATCAGCGCCAGCGCGACCATCCCCAGTTGCAGCGCTGCATAGCGCCAGAACGGGTTGCGCCGGTCCCGGGGCTTGCGGCGGGCGCGGGCCAGCAGCCGCGCCTCGGCCCGCCATGCGCTGCGCGGGCTTTCCAGCAGCACCCGCAGGAAAAAGCCGTAGAAACCCTCGTCATAGCGGGCCGAGACGGCATCGCGCGGTGTCGCCACCCAGGAATGGTGAACCAGAAGATGTTCGCTGCGGAAATGCGAATACAGCACGCTGGCCAGCAGCAGATCGCCCATCCAGCGTTCCAGGGCGGTCTTCTGATGCAGCAATTCATGGGCATAGACGATGCCGATCGTGCCCGACAGAACGCCGATCCCGAAGAACAGGCCCAGCTTTTCCAGCCCGGACAGGTGGCCGCTGTTCTGGACATACCAGATGGCGCCGAAAATGGCCGCGAATTGCAGCGGGAACCAGATGATCGTGATCGCGCGGTGCCAGAACAGCCGCTCGGCGCCTGCCCGCGGATCGGGATTGCCTTCGTTCAGTCCCAGAACGCTGTCCATGACCGAGGTCATGAACCAGGCGGCAAGCGGCAGCAGCAGCCACCACGCCCCTCCCATTCTGGCCGCAAGCGCGACCAGCGGCAGCATCAGCAGCGACATCCAGAACGGTGCCGCGGCGGGCAGCGGCGAGACGGGCTTCGGGGTCATGGCAAAAGCCTACGCCGCGATTTCCGCCCGCGCCAGATCCCAGACCTTGCGCATCAGGCCGGGCAGGGCCTTTCGGTCGATGTGACGCAACGGCACCAGCCGGCCGCGTTCCGGCCGGCCCGACAATTCGCCCAGCATGACACGCATCGTCAGGCTGAAATGAGTGAAGACGTGTCGCACCTCGCCGATCTCGGTCCAGTCGGCGGGACCGGGGGGCGGCAGGTCGCGCCCGTCCCATCCGGCCGAGGGAAAGGCCAGCGTGCCGCCCAGCAGACCGCTTGCAGGGCGTTCCTCCAGCAGCAGCGCATCGCCCTTGCGGGCGATCCAGACGATGCCGCTGCGCGCGGGTCTGGCAGCCTTCGGGGACTTGCGTGGCAGGTCGGATGCGATTCCGGCCGCGTATGCGTCGCAATCGCGAATCAGCGGGCAGATGCCGCAGGCCGGGCTGCGCGGGGTGCAGATCGTGGCGCCCAGATCCATCATCGCCTGGGCGAAATCGCCGGGCCTTTCGCGCGGCGTCAGGGTTTCTGCCAGGGTCGTCAGTTCGGGCTTGGCGGCGGGCAGCGGGGACGGCACCGCGAAAAGACGCGACACGACGCGCTCGACATTGCCATCGACGACCGTTTCCGGCTGCTCGAAGGCGATGGCGGCGATCGCGGCGGACGTATAGGCGCCGATCCCCGGCAGCGCGCGCAAGCCGTCGCGCGTATCGGGAAATCCGCCTCTTGCGGCCACGATGCGGGCGCAGGCCAAGAGGTTGCGGGCGCGGGCGTAATAGCCGAGGCCGGCCCATTCCGCCATGACCCGCGCATCCTCGGCGGCGGCCAGGTCCTCGACGGTGGGCCACAGCGCGGTGAAGCGTAGGAAATAATCCTTCACCGCCGCAACGGTGGTCTGCTGCAGCATCACCTCGGACAGCCAGACCCGGTATGGATCGGCCCGCCCGTGCCCAGGCCGGACCCGCCACGGCAGAATCCGGGCGTGACGGTCATACCAGTCCAGCAGGTCCGTCGCTATCATCCTGCCGTCACGCAATTATCAGGCTCCGTTTCAGCGACCACGCTTTCATCGCCGGTGTCCTCTGGCTAAGAATAAAGGGGTGATACCAGAACGGGCACAGATGGCACAGGCGAATGACAACAGCAGGAAGGGGTCCCGTCGTCGCAGGCGCGGCTTCGAGGCCGCATCATCGCTGCTGGCCGAGCGGGTGCAGAAGGCGGCCGAGGGGCGTGGCTTCGCGGTTTCCCGGCTGCTGACCCACTGGCCCGAGATTGCCGGCGACAAGCTGGCCGGCCTGACCCGGCCGGTTCGCATCAGCCACGGCCGCGGCAGTTTCGGCGCGACGCTGACGCTGCTGACGACCGGTCCCGTCGCACCGATGGTCGAGATGCAGCTGCCCCAGCTTCGCGACCGGGTGAATGCCTGCTATGGCTATAACGCGATCCAGAAGATCGTGCTGACCCAGACCGCCGCGACGGGTTTCGCCGAAGGCCAGGCCCGGTTTGCGCCGGCGCCGCAGGTTCCCGCGCAGCCCGATCCCGAAAGCCGCGCCGCCGCAAGTCGCGTGGCCGGGCAATTCGACGATCCCGTTCTGGCCGAGGCGATGGCGCGGC
The DNA here is from genome assembly GCF_002413585.1 of Paracoccus sp. UBA5162. Taxonomy (NCBI): domain Bacteria; kingdom Pseudomonadati; phylum Pseudomonadota; class Alphaproteobacteria; order Rhodobacterales; family Paracoccaceae; genus Paracoccus; species Paracoccus sp. UBA5162. The sequence continues at coordinate 17,761 of NZ_DHXG01000079.1, read as the reverse complement.
TTGCGCTGAACGTCGCGGCCCGCAGAAAACGGTCAACCCGAAAGGACAATCCATGATGATCCGCTCTATCGCGGCAGCGCTTGCGCTGTTTCTGGCCGCGCCCGCCATCGCCCAGGACGCCGCCCCGGCCGAACAGGGCCAGGTCGAGATCCTGCCCGACATCACGATGGGCGCCGAGGACGCGCCGCTGACCATCTTCGAATATGCCAGCTTTACCTGCGGACATTGCGCCGCCTTCCATGACGAAAGCTGGCCCAAGCTGAAGGCCGATTACATCGATACCGGCAAGGTCCGGTTCATCCAGCGCGACGTCTATTTCGATCAGGTGGGACTCTGGGCCGGAATTCTGGCCCGCTGTGGCGGCGACGACAAGTTTTACGCCGTCTCGGACCTGCTGCTGGGCGAACAGAAGAAATGGCTGTCGGGCAATTCGGGCGACGAGATCGCGACCAATCTGCGCAAGATCGGCCTGAAGGCCGGCATGACCGATGATCAGATCACCGCCTGCTGGGACGACGGCGCCAAGGCCGAGCAACTGATCGCGACCTTCCAGAAGAACGCCACCGACGACAAGGTGGATGCCACGCCGACCTTCATCATCGGCGGCGAGAAGGTTCCCAACCAGCCCTGGAACGATCTGAAGGCGAAGATCGACGAAAAGCTGGCCGCTGCCGAATGACCTTGCCTGCGGGTCGCCGCAGGCCGTGCGACCCGCCTGCAACCCGGCCCGGGCGATGCGTGGGCCGATTCCGCCGGTCGGAACATGACATTTGATTTTTCCGACGGCCGAAACGATGCTGCACCCCGACAAGCAACCGCAATGCGGCACAGGGGGACGATCGGATCATGTTTCAGGAATTCAAGTCTTTCATCGCGCGTGGCAACGTCATCGACCTTGCCGTCGGGATCATCATCGGCGCGGCCTTCACCGCGATCGTCAGTTCGATGGTCGACGACCTTCTGAACCCCATCCTGGGTCTGGTGACCGGAGGCATCGACTTTACCAACAAATATGTGGTGCTGTCGGGCGATGTCCCGGCCGGCGCCAGCCTGCAGGCGGCGCGCGATTCCGGGGCGGCGGTCTTCGCCTATGGTTCGTTCCTCATGGCGGTGATCAACTTTCTCATCATCGCCTGGGTCGTGTTCCTGCTGGTCAAGGGTGTGAACCGGATGCAGGAAGCCGCCGCCCGCAACAGGGAGATCCCGGAAGAAACGGCGCCCTCGGCCCCGACCCAGGAAGAATTGCTGGCCCAGATCCGCGATCTGCTGGCCGACCGCGCCAACCCGGTCTGATCCATGTGACCGCCAGGGTCTGGCCTCTGCCCGCCCGGCGCACTCAGCCCGCCAGCAGCGTGTCGGGGCTGACCGAGGCCAGGCCCAGGGCCTCGCCCACCGGCGGCGAGGTCAGCTGCCCGTCATGCACGGCCAGGCCTGCGCGCAGATGCGGATCGTCGGTCACCGCCCGCCGCCAGCCCTTGTCGGCCAGCGCCAGCAGGAAGGGCAGCGTGGCGTTCCCAAGCGCCTGGGTCGAGCTTCGCGCGACCGCGCCGGGCATGTTCGCCACGCAATAATGCATGATCCCGTCCACCTCATAGATCGGATCCTCGTGGGTGGTGGGTTTCGAGGTTTCGAAACAGCCGCCCTGGTCGATCGCCACATCGACCAGAACCGCGCCGGGCAGCATCATGGCCAATTGTTCGCGCCGCACGAGTTTCGGCGCGGCGGCGCCGGGGACCAGCACGGCCCCGATGACCATGTCCGACGCCGCGACCAGTTCCTCGGTCAGCGCGCCGCTGGCATGGCCGGTGCGGAACAATCCGCCGAAGACATCATCGAGATAGCGCAACCGCGGCAGGGATCGGTCCAGCACCGTCACCGACGCCCCCATCCCCGCCGCGACACGCGCCGCGTGGGTGCCGACGACACCGCCGCCGATCACGGTGACGCGGGCGGGCAGGACACCCGGCACGCCCCCCATCAGCACGCCCCGCCCGCCATTGGCCTTTTGCAGCGTCCACGCCCCCACCTGCGGTGCTAGCCGGCCCGCGACCTCGGACATGGGTGCCAGCAGCGGCAGTCCGCCCGCGCGATCGGTCACGGTTTCATACGCGATCGCGGTGACACCGGATTCCAGCAGGTCGCGTGTCTGGTCCGGATCGGGCGCCAGATGCAGATAGGTGAACAGCACCTGACCCCTGCGCAGCATCGCGCGTTCGCTTGCCTGAGGCTCCTTGACCTTGACGATCAGATCCGCCTCGCCATAGAGGCTGGCCGCGTCGGGCAGGATCCGGGCACCCACGGCGGAATAATCGTCATCGGCAAAGCCCGCGCCAAGTCCCGCGCCCTTCTGGATCGCGACCTCATGGCCACGTGCGACCGCCTCGGCGGCGGCGGCGGGGGTCAGACCCACGCGAAATTCCTGCGGCTTGATCTCTGCCGGGCAACCGATCTTCATGATGTTCTCCTCTCGCTGCGTGCCAGTGTGCCAGCGGCGGGCGCGAAGGTGCTGCGAACCTGTCCGCGCGCCATCGCCGGCGATCGAAGAAAACGCTGGAATGGCGGCGAATCTTCGAAGAAATTGCCCAGCATGGAACAGTTGGACGCAACAGACCGCCGGATTCTCGCCTTGCTGCAGAAAGAGGGGCGAATCAGTAATGCCGATCTGGCGTTGCGGGTGAATCTATCAGCCTCGGCCTGCCACCGGCGCGTGCAGCGGCTGGAGGCGGCGGGAGTCATCTCGGCCTATGTCGCGCTTCTGGACGCGCGCAAGCTGCGCCGTCAGACCACGGTTTTCGTCGAAATCACGCTGTCGGGGCAGACCGACGACGTGCTGGACGGATTTGAACGCGGCGTGCGCGCGATTCCGGATGTGCTGGAATGTCATCTGATGGCGGGAACGGCGGATTACCTGTTGAAGATCGTGGTCGAGGATACCGACGATTTCGCCCGCATCCACCGGCAATTCCTTGCCAAGCTGCCCGGCGTCCAGCAGATGCATTCGTCATTCGCGCTGCGCACCGTCTTTCGCACCACCGCGTTGCCGGTCTGAGGCCCGCGCGGGCAGGCCGAATGTGCCCAGGGCATAGGCCAGCATGGCCGACATGAAGACCATCTCGCCGCCATCCTCGATGATTCCCAGGATTCCGGCGATCAGCGTATTGCCTTCGACCAGCGAATGCACGAAGTCGACGCCCATTCCGCAAGCGACCACCCCCGCGAAAAGCAGGATCAGGGGCGCGATCTGCAACCGCTGCCGCGCCGTGCTGCGAATCAGGGCAAGGCTTGCCGGCAGCATCAGGATGGCGCCGGCGGCGATGAAGAAGGCGACCTCGATCACTCCCGTGTCGATCGTCTTCGACGGCAGCCGGGACAGGACCGCAAGGGCGACATTCTCGTGCAATTGCAGGCTGTCATCGGCCAGCGCGAAAAGCCAAAGCGCGGCCAGTGCAAGAAAGACCGGCGCGCGGCTGCGCAGATAGGCTGCGACCATGATCGCAACCAGCGCGGCCCATTTCGCATAGCCGAAGGTTTCGCCCAGACCGAAATCACGGTCGATCCGCAGCAGATCGGGAATCGCGTCCAGCGCGTTCACCATCAGCAGATATCCAAGAGCAGAATGCAGCAGGACAAGGCCAAGATCGACCGACAGAAGCGCCATCAGCGTGGGCCGGTGAATGCCATCGCGCATCTGCCGCAGAAGCGAGCCCGGCTGCCAATCGCGGCGGTTCAGGACGGACATGCCAAGTTCCGGAACAGACAGATGTGAGACAAGGAAACCAACCAGATCCGTAACAAAAGTGTTGCAAACACCAACGGCATTGTCGCGCCGCGCAAGAGGTCGCGAGGAAGAAAAGAAACCCCCGCCGGGGCGGGGGTTCGTGATGTCGCGTGTCGCGGCTGTCTTACAGCGCGCCTTCGCGCTGTGCCTTTTTACGGGCCAGCTTGCGGGCGCGGCGGACGGCCTCGGCCCGTTCACGGGCTTTCTTGACCGACGGCTTCTCGAAATGCTGCCGAAGCTTCATCTCGCGGAAGACACCTTCGCGCTGAAGTTTCTTCTTCAGCGCACGAAGCGCCTGTTCGACATTGTTGTCGCGAACATTGACCTGCATGTGGTTGTCACCACCTTCCTAGGTTAGAGTTGCAAGATTGCAGGAAACGCCCCCTTATCAACTGCCGGGGCGCTTGTCCACAGAAAGGAGCCCGCGATGCAGACCGAACGCGATGCGCTGCTCGAGGCCGCGCTGAGCCACGTTCCCTTCGAGGGGATGAATGACCGCGCCCTGGTCGCGGGCGCGCGCGACATCGGCATGACCGAGGCCATGGCGCGGGTGCATTTTCCCCAGGGCGGCGCGGGCCTTGCCGCTGCCTATCACCGCCGCGCCGATCAGCAATTGCGCGACTGGCTGGCCCGGACCCCGCCCGAGGGCCGCTTTCGCGACCGGGTGGCCGAGGCCGTCTGGCACCGGCTGTCGCTGGTTCAGCCGGATCTGGTGCGCGCGGGCGCGGCGGTGCTGGCCCTGCCGCAGAATGCGGGGCTGGCCGCGCGGCTGGTCTGGGAGACGGCGGACATGATCTGGACCGGGCTGGGCGACACATCGGACGATGTGAACTGGTATTCCAAGCGCGCCACCCTGTCGGCGGTGATCAGCGCCTCGGCCCTGTTCTGGCTGGGCGACGCCTCCGACGATGGCGCCGAGACCCGCGCCTTCATCGACCGCCGCATCGACGGCGTGATGCGGATCGAAGGCGCCAAGGCGAGGCTGAAGAAGCTGCCCGGCGCGCAGGCGGTGACCGACCTGGCCTTCGGCTGGATCCGTGCGCCTCGGCCCCGCGACCTGCCGGGCCGCACTCGGCCGTGACATGACAACAAAGGACCAATGATGTTTCCCGATGCGATGAACGCGGTAAAGATCGCCGCCGCCGGCGATGCCGACCAGTTGAAGACGACCCGCCGACCGGTTCCGGTGCCGCGCCACGACCAGATCCTGATCCGCATCGCCTATGCCGGGGTGAACCGCCCCGATGTCTTGCAGCGGCAGGGCAGCTATGCGCCGCCGCCGGACGCATCCGATCTGCCGGGCCTTGAATGCTCGGGCGAGATCGTGGGCATGGGCGCCGGCGTCACCCGCTGGAAGAAAGGCGAAAAGGTCTGCGCCCTGCTGCCCGGCGGCGGCTATGCGGAATATGCGCTGTGCCACGCCGATCATGCCCTGCGCATTCCCCACGGCCTGTCCCTGCGCGAGGCCGCCTGCCTGCCCGAAACCGCCTTCACCGTCTGGTCGAACGTGGTCCAGCGCGGCGGTCTGCGCGGAGGCGAGCGGTTTCTGGTCCATGGCGGCACGTCGGGCATCGGCATGATGGCGATCCAGATCGCGCGGGCTCTGGGCGCGCGTGTCTTTGCCACCGCCGGCAGCGATGAGAAATGCGCCGCCATCGAGGCGCTCGGCGCCACCGCCATCAATTACCGGACCGAGGATTTCGTGAAGCGGCTGTCGCCCGACGGCGGCGTTGATCTGATCCTCGACATGGTGGGCGGCAGCTATATCCCGCGCAATGTGACGACGCTGGCGCAGGACGGGCGGCTGGTGATGATCGCCTTTCTGGAAGGCCCCAAGGTCGAGCTGAACTTTGCGCAGGTCATGGTCAAGCGGCTGACGATGACCGGATCGACCCTGCGTCCGCAATCCGACACCGCCAAGGCCGAGATCGCCGACCAGGTCCGCAAGAAGCTGTGGCCGATGATCGCCAGCGGCGCGGTCGCCGTCACCATCGACAGCGAATTCGACCTGGCTGACGCCGCCCAGGCGCACAGGCGCATGGAAAGCAGCGACCATATCGGCAAGATCGTCCTGAACGTCGCGGGCGACTAGCGCACCTTGCCCTTCCAGCCGGGGGGGCGTTTCGCCACCCAGGCAAAGAACCGCGCCAGATCGGGATGGGCGCGCAGGGCATCCACGCTGTCATAGCGCCGCGCGAGGTCGGTTTCGCTCAGGGTCTTGTGAATGGTCGAATGGCAGACCTGATGCAGCAGCACGGTCGGGCCGCCTTTGCCGCCGCGCAGCTTGGGGGTCAGGTGATGGCGGCTTTGCGGCACATCCGGCGGGATCGGCCTGCCGCAAAGCGGGCAGAGGGGCGTCCCGGTATCTGCGGGCCGCGTCTCAATCGGCCCATTCCCAGGGCCGGGTGAATTCGCCCAGCTTGTGGGCCACCACATCCTCGTCTGGGCGTGCCGCGCGGGACAGCCGCGCCACCAGACCGCGCTTCTTGTCGTCGATCACCTCGATGACATGACAGCCGGTGCCGTCCAGCGCCGCGTCATAAACCCGCGTGATCGCCAGCTTGCGCAATTCCGGCTTGAAGATCTTGCCGACCGCCGTCTTGGGCAGTTCCGGCAGGATTTCGACGTATTTCGGTGCCGCGGCGCGTTCGTGGATGTTCCGGCGCGCGTGATCCATCAGGTCATCGACCGATGTCTGGGCATCGGCGACCAGTTCGACATAGACGCAAGGCAGTTCGCCGGCGAAGGCGTCGGGCTGGCCGATGGCGCCGGCAAAGGCCACGGCGGGATGGGACAGCAGCGCGTCCTCGATCTCGGCCGGGTCGATATTGTGGCCGCCACGAATGATCAGATCCTTCGCCCTGCCGGTGATCCACAGATAACCGTCGCTGTCCAGCCGCCCCAGATCGCCAGTGCGCAGATACCGATCCTCGGCGAAAAGGTCATGGTTCTTGTCGGCTTCGGTATAGGTCGATCCGGGCAGGACGCCGGGATTGGCCACGCAGATCTCGCCCACCTCGTCGGTGGCGCATTCATGCACGCGCCCCGCGTCGTCGTGGTTCAGGATGCGGACATGGGTATAGGGCAGGGGTATCCCGACCGAGCCGACCTTCTTCATGCCGTCCACCGGGTTGCAGCTGACCAGGCAGGTCGCCTCGGTCAGGCCGTAGCCTTCGGAAATCTCGACCCCGGTGGCGGATTTGAAGCGGTTATACAGTTCCATCGGCAGCGGGGCCGAGCCCGAGATGGCGGTCTTCAGGCTGCTGACATCGGCATCCACCGGACGCTGCATCAGCGCCGAGATGGCGGTCGGAACGGTGATCAGGAACGTTGCCTGCCAGCGTTCGATCAGCTTCCAGAAATTGTCGAACACGCCTTCGCCGCGATAGCCGGCGGGGGTGGGCATGACCACATGCGCCCCCGATGCGATGCAGGACATCAGCACGGGATAGGCGGCGAAGACGTGAAACATCGGCAGCGGGCACATCAGCACGTCGGTTTCGTCAAACAGCAGCGCGCCGCCCAGCCAGCCGTTGTAGATCATGCCGCGATAACTGTGCTGGGCGACCTTCGGCGTGCCGGTGGTGCCGCCGGTATGGAAATAGGCGGCGATGCGATCCTTCGGAATATCCTCGAAATCCAGCCTGGTGTGCCTTTCGGCGCTGGCCGCGGCTTCGAAGTCCAGAACCCTGGCCTTGTGGCGTTTCCGGACCCGTGGCCGAAGCAGCGGAACCAGGAATCGTTTCGGGCCGCGCAGGTGGCGCCTGAGGTCGATCTCGATGATATGGGTGACGCCCGGCGCCTCGGCCACGGCTTCGGCGGCCTTCTGCGCCACATCGGTTCTGGGAAAGGATTTCAGCGTCACCAGAACCCTGGCGCGGGTCTCGCGCAGGATCCCCGCGATCTGTTTGGCGTCCAGCAACGGGTTGATCGGGTTCACGATCCCGGCCGTGGCCCCGGCCAGCAGCACGACCGGCGTCTCGATCGAATTGGGCAGAAGATAGGCGACCGTATCGGTCGGCCCGATGCCCAGCTTGCGAAAGAGATTGGCGGTCTCGGTCACGCGCTCCAGCAGATCCTGCCATGTCAGCGTCGTCGCGGGATCGCGCGGACCGGCAAGAAGCTGAAAGCTGATCGCCGGCCGGTCGGGATGCGCCTTGGCTGTGCGCGAGAGGAAATCATGGATCGTGACGGGCAGATCGCGGGCCTCGTAGGCCATTTCCGCCTCCAGCCTGTCGCGATCCTCGTAGGTACCGAATCGGCCCATGCTTCACCTCTCCCTTCCGGCGCATCACCTTGCGCCGCCCTCGGGTGACAGGATGCGACAAGGGCGCCGGGCGGGGCAAGGGTCGCAAGCGGCCGGTTGCGCCGAAACGCCGCGTCACGGCCGCGTCGAATGCGCGGGATCCCGCGCCGGGCGCGCCGCGCTGGTGGCAAAAGATTGCCCGGCTGCGGCTTTTCTGCAACCATTGGTTGAAAACCGGGATGGGATCATCCAGACCCGAGGGACGATTGCCAGGGAAAGTTTGCGAGACGATGACTGCCCGAACGACGATGACCGCGCTTCTGACCGCGACCCTGACGCTGGCCGCCTGTGCCGGGGGAACGCCGCCTCCGAAGGGCGGCGATCCCACCGATGTGCAGGCCACGGCGCCGGGCAAGGCCACCTGTCCCGCCACATCGCAGGCCCAGAACCGGGCGGGCGCCGAAGCGACGAACGGCATCCGTGGGCGTTCGGATCTGCCTCCGGTTCGCGCGAACATGCTGCTGGCCGAAGTCGCTGCACAACATGCCTGCGACATGGCCAAGCGCGGTCGCATGACCCATGTCGGCAGCACGACCACGGGGCCCGGTCCGCGCGTGAAGGCGCGCGGCTATGCGCCGATGCTGACGGCCGAGAATATCGCGGCGGGCCCGTTCGATCTGCCCCGCGTGCTTGGCGAATGGAACAATTCGCAGGGCCACCTGCGCAACATCCTGATTCCGCAGGTGCGCGACTACGGCATCGGCCAGGCCATCGCGGCGGATGGCAAGACGCGCTTCTGGGCCGCGGTCTATGCCGCGCCGCGCAACTAGGCCGGCTCTTCCTCGGCGGGGGCTGCGACGCTGCCTTCGGTAAACTGCATTCGTGCCAGCCGGGCATAGAGGCCGCCTTGCGTGACCAGGGCTTCGTGGCTGCCTTCGGCCACGATGCGGCCGCGATCGAAGACGATGATCCGATCGGCTTTTTTCACCGTGGCCAGCCGGTGGGCGATGACGATGGTGGTGCGGCCCTGCGCAAGATCGTTGACTGCCGCCTGAACCAACGATTCGGATTCGGCGTCCAGCGCGCTCGTCGCCTCGTCCAGCAGCAGCACGGCTGCGTCGCGCAGGATGGCGCGGGCGATGGCGACCCGCTGACGCTGACCGCCCGACAGCATCACGCCGCGTTCGCCAAGCGGCGTGTCATAGCCGTCCGGCAGCGCGGCGATGAAGTCGTGGGCATGGGCGGCGCGGGCGGCCGATTCGACCTCTGCCGGGCCGGCCTCGGGACGACCGAGGCGGATGTTGTCCAGCACCGAGGCGGCGAAGATCACCGGCTCTTGCGGAACCAGCGCCATGCTTTTGCGGAAATCGTCGCGGCGCATGTCCCGCAGGTCGATCCCGTCCAGCGTGACCCGGCCCGTGCCGGGATCCCAGAACCGCTGGATCAACTGGATCACCGTGGTCTTGCCCGCCCCCGACGGGCCGACCAGCGCCACCGTCTCGCCCGGCCGGATGGTCAGGTCCACCCCGTCAAGCGCCGAGACATCGGGCCGCGTCGGATAGTGGAAACCCACCCCCTCCAGTGCGATCCGACCCTTGACCGGGCGCGGAAGGGGCACGGGGCTGGCGGGATCGGTCAGCGCATCATGGGCGCCCAGCAATTCGGCCAGACGCTCGGTCGCGCCGGCGGCGCGCTGCAATTCGCCCCAGATTTCCGACAGCGCGCCGGTGGAGCTGGCCACGAGGATGGCATAGATGACGAACTGCACCAGTTGCCCGGCGGTCATCACGCCCTGGCGCACGTCGCGCGCGCCGACCCACAACACGCCGATCACGCCGGCGAAGATCAGGAAGATCACGATGGCGGTCATCAGCGCGCGGGTGCGAATTCGGGTCAGCGCCACGTCATAGGATTGTTCGGTCACGCCGTCGAACTGCGCGATGCTGCGCGATTCATGGGTGAAGGCCTGCACCGTCTGCGCCGCCAGCAGGGTCTCGGAGGCGGTGCCGGACGAGGACGCGATCCAGTCCTGATTGGCGCGCGAGAGGGTGCGCAACCGACGGCCCAGGACGATGATCGGGATCAGGATCGCGGGCACGATCAGCAAGACCAGCCCCATCAGCTTGACCGAGGTGAAAGCCAGCATCGCCATCCCCCCCGCGAGGATCAGCATGTTGCGCAGCGCGATCGACAGGGACGAACCGATCACCGACTGGATCAGCGTCGTGTCGGTGGTGATCCGCGACAGGATCTCGCCCGTCATCACGCGCTCGAAAAAGCCGGGGCTGAGGGTGACGACACGGGCAAAGACCGCCTTGCGCAGATCGGCCACGACCCGTTCGCCCAGTCTGGTGACGAAGAAATAACGGGCCGCCGTGCCCAGGGCCAGCAGCGCGACGATGGCCAGCGCGGCGCCGAAATACTGGTCCAGCAGACCCGCGCCGTCGTCGAAATTGTCCACAACGCGGCGCACCGCCAGGGGCAGGACCAGGCTGATGGCCGAGGTCAGGACCAGCGCCGCCAGCGCCACCGCCAATTGCCCCCGATAGGGCCGGACAAAGGGCCACAGGGCGCCGAGCGCGCCCACCCGTCTGCTGGTTGGACGGTCCTCGATGATCTTCGCGCGGCGTGCCATGTCTGCTCGTTCCCGGCCGATTTTCCCGGCCCCGGTCTAGGCCCGGGGGCGGACGAGGACAAGGCGGCGGCTCAGAGCCTCAGCGCGCCCCCGGACAGCGCGCGCTCCAGCCTGTCCACGGCGCCGGCCAGTTTCGCGTCGATGAGATGCAGATATTGCGTCCAGTCCGTCAGGTGCCGCAATTCCTGTGCTCCGTCCGAAATCCCGCGCAGGCCGATCAGCGGAATATCGAAATGCTGGGCCGCGCGCAGATGGGCGAAGGTTTCCATGTCCACCATGTCCTCGGCGATGCTTTCATAGGCGCCGCCGCTGACGATATTGCCGCCGGTCGAAAGGCTGGCCTCGGGCAGGCCGGGGATGCGCAGGGGCAGGTCGAGACGGGCGGGCAGGTCCGCGAACGGCGTGCAGCCGCGCTGAAATCCCAGGGGCGAGGCATCCATGTCGCGATAGGCGACGCCGCTGACCTGATACAATCCCGCTTGCGGCAGACGCGCCGACCCGGCCGAACCCAGCGACACGATCAGGCACGGCCTGTTCGTCATCGCGGCCAGCGCGGCGGTCAGGCGGACCGCGCTTTCGACCGGACCGACTCCGGTGATCAGCGGAGCGATGCGCGATCTCAGCGCCGACCCGTATTCGGCCTCGGCCGCCATCACGAACAGGACCGGTCGGCCGGCGATCGTGTCAGGGCGCGGATGGTTCATGCGCAGATCCTTGGCAGCAGCGCGGAATGCGTGCCATGGCGGCAGATCACGGTCAAGAAGGGCCTTGCGGCGCGATCCGGCAATGTGGCAGGTGCAGGCTGGAATGGGCAAGGTCAGCGATCTTTACCGGCAGCGCGTGGCGGAGGGGCGGCTGAGACCCGATCCCGCGCAAGAGGCCGTGCTGCCGCATCTGGATCGGGTTCTGGCCGATCTGGGCGACGCCGGCGCCGCCCCAAGCCGGCCGAAATCGGCCTGGCGCGCCTTTCTGGGCGTGGGCCATCCGCAGCAGGCGGCGCGGCCGGGCGCGACGGGGCTTTATCTGTGGGGCGGCGTCGGGCGCGGCAAGTCGATGCTGATGGACCTGATCGCCGAGGCGGCGCCCGAACGCAGCCGCCGCGTTCATTTCCACCAGTTCATGCAAGAGATCCAGGATGGATTGAACGAGGCGCGCAAGCGCGCCGATCAGGACGCGGTGCGCCCGGTCGCAATGCAGGTTGCGCGCGAGGTCCGGCTGTTGTGTTTCGACGAGATGCAGATCACCGATATCGCCGATGCGATGATCGTCGGACGACTGTTTCAACTGCTGTTCGATCAGGGTGTGGCGGTCGTGACCACCTCGAACCGGGTGCCCGAGGATCTCTACAAGCACGGGTTGAACCGACAGCTTTTCCTGCCTTTCATCGACCTGATCCGCAAGCGGATGGAGGTGGTCTGCCTGGACAGCGACACCGATTACCGCCAGGGCCGCACGACCGGCGGGCCGGTCTGGTTCTGTCCCGCCGACGCCGAGGCACGCAGTCGGATGGACGCGATCTGGCGCGACCTGACCGACGCTGCCGCGCCCGAACCGGGCGAGATCCAGATGAAAAGCCGGCGGTTCCAGATTCCGGCCCTCGCGGGCAAGGTCGCGCGGTCTGATTTCTGGTCGCTTTGCGGCAAGCCCCTGGGCGCAGCGGATTATCTGGAACTGGCCCGCCGGATCGAGGTGCTGATGATGGACGGAATTCCGCATCTGTCCGCTTCGAACTATAACGAGGCCAAGCGCTTCGTGACGCTGATCGACGCGATCTACGAGGCCCGCGTGCGACTGATCGCCAGTGCCGCCGACGCGCCCGAGCAATTGTATAACGAAGGCGAGGGCAGCTTCGAATTCGAACGCACGGCCAGCCGCCTGCGCGAGATGCAGGATGCCGGCTGGGGCCGGGTTTCGGCTTAGCAGCCCGGCAGACTTCGGATCGTCTGCATCCGGCTGTGGTCGCGATGCCGGATGAAGGGGCGTGCCGCGATCATCGGGCTCCCGACCGGTCGCCGGATCCGGAAAGCGCTTCAGCAATTCCGGCTACCCGACCGGAGACAGCGTCTTCACGACCGTCCGGCCGGTGAAAAAACTTTCCATCGGGCGTCCCCGGATGTCAGGGTTTCGACCGGGCCGTGCCATCCGCCGGCGCCGAGCGCGGCCGGCTCAGCCGTTCTGCACAAGAACCCGCCCGGCCAGATACAATGATCCGCAGATCAGGATCCGCGCCCGTGGCCGGGCAGCGGCGATCCGGGCGATGGCGTCCTTCGCATCGGCGGCGGTTGCCGCCTCCAGTCCCGCTTCGCGCGCGATCCGCGCGGTTTCCGCGGCGGGCAGGGTGTTCGCCTCGCCGGGAATGTCGATGGCGGTCAGGCTTTCGGCATGGCCGGAAAGCGGCCGCATGTAGCCTGCGACATCCTTGGTGTTCAGCATCCCGCAGACCAGATGCGTCGGCCGCGGCGGCAGTGCCGCCAGCGTCTGCGCCAGCGCCTCGGCGCCCGCCGGATTATGACCGCCATCCAGCCAGAGTTCGGCCTCGGGGCCTGCCGCCTCGACCAGCGGGCCGCGGGTCAGGCGCTGCATCCGGGCGGGCCATTCGGCGCGGGTGACGGCGGCCAGCGCCTGGGCATCGGTCGCGCCCAGTTGACGCAGGGCGGCCAGGGCGGTGCCCGCGTTCTGAATCTGGTGTGGTCCGATCAGGTTCGGAACCGGCAGATCCCAAAGCCCGTGATCGTCCTGATAGACCATCCCGTCGCGGTCCCGCGCGATCATCCAGTGCTGGCCATGGGCGAAAAGCGGCGCGGTCAGGCCCGAGGCGCGGGATTCGATCACGCGCAGCGCAGGATCGGGCTGGGGGCCGGTAACGCAGGGGATGCGGGGCTTGATGATGCCTGCCTTCTCGGCGGCGATCAGATCCAGCGTGTCGCCCAGGTATTGCGTGTGGTCGATGCTGACCGGTGTGATGACCGTCAGCTGCGGCCTGGCGATCACGTTGGTGGCGTCCAGCCTGCCGCCAAGGCCGACCTCGAGCAGCGTGTAATCGGCGCGCGTCCGCGAAAAGGCCAGGAAGGCGGCGGCTGTCGTGATCTCGAAGAAGGTGATCGGCTGGCCGTCATTCGCCGCCTCGCATTCGCGCAGGGCGGCGGCCAGGTCAGGCTCGCCGATCAGATCGCCCGCCAGCCGGATGCGTTCGTGGAACCGCGCCAGATGCGGCGAGGTATAGGCATGGACTCGCGCGCCCCCGGCCTCGAGCCCGGCGCGGATCATCGCCAGGGTCGAGCCCTTGCCGTTGGTTCCGGCGATGTGGATCACCGGCGGTATGCGGCGTTCCGGGTGATCCAGTGCCGCGAGCAGACGCCACATCCGGTCCAGCGACAGGTCGATCACCTTGGGGTGCAGCGACAGGAGGCGATCGAGAATGGCGTCGGAATGATTCATGGTCGCACGCACCGGGGGCCAGCCCCCGGACCCCCGGGGTACTGGGACACGGAGAAAGGGCTCAGCCGCCGGATTTGACCGCCCCGGCGGGTTCCGAAGCGGTCAGCACGGGCGTTTCGGCCGGGGCGGGCGGCGGCAGATCGGCCTTGGTCGGGGCGGGCATCCCCGACAACATCCGCAGGATCGAGATCAGTTCGTCGCGCATCCGCTTGCGGTGGGTGACGCGATCCAGCATTCCGTGTTCCAGCAGATATTCGGCGCGCTGGAATCCCTCGGGCAGCTTTTCGCGGATGGTCTGCTCGATCACGCGCGGGCCGGCAAAGCAGATCAGCGCATTGGGTTCGGCGATCTGCACATCGCCCAGCATCGCATAGGAGGCGGTGACGCCGCCCGTGGTCGGATGGGTCAGCACCACGACATAGGGCAGCCGCGCCTCGCGCAGCATTTCCACCGCGACGGTGGTGCGCGGCATCTGCATCAGCGACAGGATGCCTTCCTGCATCCGCGCGCCGCCCGCCGCCGAGAACAGCACCAGCGGTCGTTTCAGCTTCACCGCCCTTTCGGCGGCGGCGATGATGGCGTTGCCGACATACATCCCCATCGACCCCGCCATGAAACTGAAATCCTGGGCTGCCGCCACGATCGGGGTGCGGCCGATCTCGCCCTCGGCGACCAGCATCGCCTCTTTCTCGCCGGTGGCCTTCTGCGCCGCGCGCATCCGGTCGGGATATTTCTTCTGATCGCGGAATTGCAGCGGATCGGCGGTCGGTTCGGGCACCTTGACCTCGACGAAGGCGCCGCCGTCGAACAGCGCGCCAAAGCGGTCGCGGGGCGTGATCGCCATGTGGTGATCGCAACTGGTGCAGACAAACAGATTGTCGCCGAGTTCGCGGTGAAACAGCATGGTCCCGCATTCGGGGCACTTGGTCCACAGGTTCTCGGGCACTTCGCGGCGGGAGAACAGCGAATTGATACGCGGACGAACGTAATTGCTGATCCAGTTCATTCGGGGTCCACCTTGGCTGGTTCAGCGCCCCAGATAGGCCGCGCGGGGGGGAATTGCAATTGCCCGGCGGGGCAGGAATGATGCGCCGCATGTGGGCTTCGTTCCTTCTTGTTCTCTATGCGACGATCACCCTGGCCTTCATCGGGCGGGTTCTGATCCGGCCGCGGCTGGACCCGTCGGTGCGGCTGGCATGGATCATGGTGATCGAGGCCGTTCCGCTTGTCGGGATCGCGGCCTATCTGCTGTTCGGCGAGGTCAGGATGAACCACGCGGAGGTGCAGCGGATGGCCGATGTGCGCGACCGGCTGACGGGCCTGCGCAGCCAGACGCCCAGCCTGCTGGCCGAACCGCCGAATTTCGCCCGCCCCGTCGCCGCCGCGAACGAGGCGGTGGGCGGGATGCCGGTTCTGGGCGGCAACCGGGTCGCGCTGCTGGAGGAAAGCGACGACGCGATCGACGTCCTGGTCTCTGCCATCGACCGGGCGCAGGATCATGTCCATATCCTGTTCTACATCTGGCTGCCCGATCTCAGCGGGCGCAAGGTGGCCGACGCGGTTGCCCGCGCAGCCCGCCGCGGCGTCGCCTGCCGGGTGATCGTGGATGCCCTGGGCTCGCGCGGGCTGGTCCGGTCCGAGGCATGGCGCGAGATGTCCGAGGCCGGGGCCGAATGCGTCACCGCCTTTCCCTGGGGCCTGCCCTTCGTCAGCATCCTGTTTCGCAGGCTGGATCTGCGCAATCACCGCAAGATTCTGGTCGTGGACAACAAGATCGCCTTCACCGGCAGCCGCAATTGCGCCGACATGGCCTTTGCGATCAAGCCGCGCTTCGCGCCCTGGATCGACGTGCTGATGCAGGTGGAGGGGCCGATCGTGCGGCAATTGCAGTCGGTCTTTCTGGGCGACTGGATGAGCTATACCGGCCGCGACCTGGGCGACATGCTGCCGGTCGTGCCCGCCGCGGGCGATCCGGGCATCGATCTTCAGATCGTGGCCACGGGACCGGACCGGCGCGCGGGCAGCATTTCGGATTGTCTGTCGGCGATGCTTCATGCGGCGCGCGACCGGGTGGTGATCACGACGCCCTATTACGTGCCCGACGCGGCGCTGGATGCAGCCATCCGGGCGGCGGCGCGGCGTGGCGTCGAGGTGGTGATGATGCTGCCCGCCCGCAACGATTCCCTGATCGTGGGCGCCACCAGCGAAGGCTTCTATTACGGGCTGCTGGCAGCTGGCGTGAAGCTGCATTTGTTCCAGGGCGGTCTTCTGCATTCCAAGATCATGACCATCGACGGGCGCATGGCCATGGTCGGCAGCGCCAACCTTGACCGACGCAGCTTCGAACTGAATTACGAGGTCAACATGGCGATCTTCGACCGTGGCTTCGTCGGCCGGATCGACGAGCGCCAGCGAAGCTATGCCGAACGCTCGCGCGAGATCACGCTGGACGAAGTGCGCGGCTGGGGACTTCTGCGCCGGCTGCGGAACAATCTGCTGGCACTTGCGTCTCCCTTGTTGTGAGAAAGGAGGCGGCGATGACCGATCTGGCGAAAAGAACCTGCAAGCCCTGCGAGGGCGGCACATCGGCCATGGGGCGCGACGAGGCGGAAGGGATGCTGGCCGGGCTTGAAGGTTGGCGCCTGTCCGGGGACGCGTCGTCGATCCGGCGGCATTTCGAGTTCAAGGGCTTTCTGAAGGCGGTCGAGATGGCCAACCTGGCCGCCTGGCTGGGCAACAAGCAGGGCCACCATCCCGACATCACCTTCGGCTATGGCTATTGCGACGTGACCTTCACCACCCATGCCGCGGGCGGGCTGACCGAAAACGACTTCATCTGCGCCGCCCGGCTGGACGCGCTGGTCGCGTGACGCTTGTTCCGCTTCGCCCGGCAGGCTATCCCGGAGCCATCGCCGACGAGGGAGGGACGGATGACCGACCAACGCTTTGACAAGTCGCGGCTGCCCAGCCGTCACGTCACCGAGGGCCCGGCCCGGGCGCCGCATCGCAGCTATTTCTACGCGATGGGAATCTCGGAGGACGAGATTCACAGCCCCTGGGTGGGTGTCGCGACCTGCTGGAACGAGGCCGCGCCCTGCAACATCTCGCTGAACCGGCAGGCGCAATCGGTCAAGCAGGGTGTCAAGAAGGGCGGCGGCTGCCCGCGCGAATTCACCACGATCACGGTGACTGACGGCATCGCCATGGGCCACGAGGGGATGCGGTCCAGCCTTGCCAGCCGCGATGCCATCGCCGACACGGTGGAACTGACCATGCGCGGTCATTGCTATGACGCGCTTGTGGGCCTGGCGGGCTGCGACAAGTCGCTGCCGGGGATGATGATGGCGATGGTGCGGCTGAACGTGCCCTCGGTCTTCATCTATGGCGGCTCGATCCTGCCGGGCAAGCTGAACGGGCGCGATGTCGTCGTCCAGGACGTGTTCGAGGCGGTGGGCCAGCATCAGGCCGGCAACATGACCGACGCGGAACTGGACATCCTGGAACGGGTGGCCTGTCCCTCGGCCGGGGCCTGCGGCGGGCAATACACCGCGAACACGATGGCTTGCGTCAGCGAGGCGATCGGCCTGGCGCTGCCGAATTCCTCGGGTGCGCCGGCGCCCTATGAATCCCGCGATCAATACGGGCTGGCCTCGGGCGAGGCGGT
>NZ_DHXG01000064.1:0-10621 GCF_002413585.1 Paracoccus sp. UBA5162 | reverse complement strand
GCCGGCATGGCTGCGCGCGGGGCGAAGGTCACCGTCATTCACCTGATGGGCCACCTGATGGAACGCCAGCTTGATCCTGCGGCGGGCTATCTGCTGCAACGGGACCTGGAACGGCGTGGCATCGCCGTCCACTGCAAGGGGGCCACTAAGGCGATCCTGGGTCACGACCGGGCCGAGGCGGTGCTGCTGGAAGACGGCACCGTCTATCCCGCCGATCTGGTCTGCATGGCCGTGGGCATCCGCCCCGAGACCCGCATCGCCGTGGACGCACGGCTGGAGGTCGAGCGCGGCATCACCGTCGATGACGGCCTGCGCACCAGCGATCCGAACATCTTCGCACTTGGCGAATGCGTGGAACATCGCGGCCAGCTGTTCGGCCTTGTCGCGCCGCTTTACGATCAGGCTCGGGCGCTGGCCCGGACCCTGTCCGGCGAGACGGCCGAATTCCGCCCGGTCCAGACCGCGACCAAACTGAAGGTGACCGGCTGCGATCTGTTCAGCGCGGGCGATTTCGCCGAGGCGCAGGGCCGCGAGGATATCGTGTTCCGCGATCCGGGGCGTGGCATCTACAAGCGGCTGGTCCTGCAGGACAACCGCGTCATCGGCGTGGTCATGTATGGCGACACGGCTGACGGCAACTGGTTCTACGGGCTGATCAAGGACGGCACCGATATCGAGCAGATGCGCGACACGCTGATCTTCGGTCCCGGCTTCCAGGGAGGGTCCAGGCCGGACCCTATGGCGGCCGTTGCAGCCTTGCCGCCTGAGGCGGAAATCTGTGGCTGCAACGGCGTCTGCAAGGGCAGCATCGTCAATGCCGTGCAAGGGGGCGCGACCACGCTGGACGCGGTTCGCGCCGGCACCAAGGCCAGCGGATCCTGTGGCACCTGCACCAGCCTCGTGGAGCAGGTGATGCGTCTGACGCTGGGCGATGGCTTTGCCGCCGCCGCGCCCGGCGGAATGTGCAAATGCACCGATCACAGTCACGAGGATGTGCGCCGGCTGATCCGGTCGATGGGTCTGAAATCCATCCCCGCCGTCATGCAGGAACTTGGCTGGAAGTCCGTCGGCGGCTGCCGTTCCTGCCGTCCGGCGCTGAATTTCTATCTGCTGGCCGAATGGCCGCTGGAATACCGGGACGACCGGCAATCGCGCTTCGTGAACGAACGCAACCACGCCAATATCCAGAAGGACGGCACCTATTCGGTGGTGCCACGCATGTGGGGCGGCGTCACCACACCGGACGAATTGCGGGCCATCGCGGATGCGGCCGACAAGTATGGCGTGCCGATGGTCAAGGTCACCGGCGGCCAGCGGATCGACCTGCTGGGCGTGCGCAAGGAGGATTTGCCGCTGATGTGGGCCGATCTGAACCGGGCCGGGCTGGTCTCGGGCCACGCCTATTCCAAGGGGCTACGGACGGTGAAGACTTGCGTGGGCAGCGAATTCTGCCGCTTTGGCACACAGGATTCGACCGGGCTGGGGATCCGGCTGGAAAAGCTGCTATGGGGGTCCTGGACACCGCACAAGGTCAAGCTGGGGGTTTCGGGCTGCCCCCGCAACTGCGCCGAGGCGACCTGCAAGGATGTGGGCATCGTCTGCGTGGACAGCGGCTACAACATCAGCGTCGCCGGCGCCGCCGGCATGGAGGTGAAGCAGACCGAGCATCTGGCCGCGACCCCCTCCGAGGACGAGGCGGTCGAGATCGTCACCGCCTTCATCCAGCTCTATCGCGAACACGCCCGTTATCTCGACCGGCCCTACAAGTGGGTCGCCAAGGTCGGCCTGGACTGGGTCATCGCGCAGGTCGTGGATGATCCCCGAAACCGCCGCGCGCTGGTCAAGCGGTTCGAGACCAGCCAGTCGGTCTATCGCCGCGATCCCTGGGCCGAACATTCGACGCCTTCGGAAACGCCCCGCTGGGCCCCGCTTGCCGATCTGACCCTGGAGGCCGCCGAATGACGCGCTATGTCGATATCGCATCGCTGGAAGACATCCCCGCCCAGGGCGCACGGCTGATCCGCACCACCGATGGCTGCGTCGCGCTGTTCCGCACCGCCGACAACCGCGTCTTCGCGCTGGATGACCGCTGCCCGCACAAGGGCGGCCCGCTGTCCGAAGGCATCGTGCATGGCCATCAGGTCACCTGCCCGCTGCATGACTGGGTGTTCGACCTGACCACCGGGGCGGCCCGGGGCGCCGATCAGGGGGCGGTCCGCACCTGGCCGGTCCGGGTGGAACGCGGTCGCATCCTGATTTCCGCCGAAAGCCTCATGCGCGGCAAGGCCGCCTGAAAGGAAAGCCCATGATCACGCCTTCCATTGGCGAAATCACGCGCGGCGACGCCACCGCGATGATCGCTGCGACCCGCCACCGCGGGTTGTCCGGCCTGTCGCGCGGCCCGATTGCGACCGTCCGGCGCACAGCCGTCCTGGCGCCACAAGGACAGATCGCGCCATGAACATGCATTCCCCGGCGGGCGCGGTTCGCACGACCTGTCCCTATTGCGGCGTCGGCTGCGGCGTGCTGGCGACACCGACACCGGAAGGCGGCCTGACCGTCGCCGGCGACCCCGATCATCCGGCGAATTTCGGAAGGCTTTGCGTCAAGGGTGCCGCCCTGGCCGAAACCGTGGGTTTGCGGGGCCGGCTTCTGGCCCCGCAAATCGACGGGCGCCCGGCCGGCTGGGACGCGGCGCTGGACCTGGTGGCGCGGCGCTTTGCCCGGACCGTCGCCCGGCACGGTCCGGATTCGGTCGCCTTCTACGTCTCGGGGCAGCTGCTGACCGAGGATTACTATGTCGCCAACAAGCTGATGAAGGGCTTTATCGGCAGCGCCAATATCGATACCAATTCACGGCTTTGCATGGCCTCGTCGGTCGCGGGGCATCGGCGCGCCTTCGGCAGCGATACGGTGCCGGGGCTCTATGCGGATCTGGATCAGGCCGATTGCGTCGTCCTTGTGGGTTCGAACCTCGCCTGGTGCCATCCGGTTCTGTTCCAGCGACTGGCGGCCGCGCGCGAGAAACGCGGCACCAGAATCGTCGTGATCGATCCGCGCCGCACCGCCACCTGCGAGATCGCCGATCTTCACCTGCCCATCGCGGCCGGGGCGGATGCCGCCCTGTTCAACAGGCTGCTGGCCGAGATCGACAGGCGCGGACTGATCGCGCCCGATCCGGCCCTGGACGGGCTGGACCAGGCCCTTCTGGCCGCAAACCGGACCGATGCCGCCGTGACCGGGCTGGCGACCGCGGATCTGGCCCGTTTCGTGAACCTGTGGTGCGACAGCGAAAAGGTCGTGACGCTGTTTTCGCAAGGGATCAATCAATCCGACAGCGGCACCGACAAGGTCAACGCGATCCTGAATTGCCATCTCGCGACGGGGCGGATCGGACGACCGGGCATGGGACCGTTTTCCGTCACGGGTCAGCCGAACGCCATGGGCGGGCGCGAGGTCGGCGGGCTGGCCAACATGCTGACCTGCCACCTGGAGATCGAAAACGCCGCCCACCGCGACGCCGTGCGGCGATTCTGGAATGCGCCGCGCATGGCCGAAAGGCCGGGACTGAAGGCCGTGGACATGTTCCGCGCGGTCGAGGAGGGACGGATCAAGGCGCTGTGGATCATGTGCACCAACCCGGCGGTCTCGATGCCCGACGCCGACCGGGTCGCCCGCGCCATCGCCGGCTGTGACTTTACCGTGGTTTCCGACATCATGGCGCGAACCGACACGACGCGGCTGGCCGATGTCCTGCTGCCGGCGACCGGATGGGGCGAAAAGAATGGCACCGTCACCAATTCCGAACGCCGCATCAGCCGCCAGCGGCCCAGCCTCGCGCCCGTGGGGCAGGCGCGCGACGACTGGCGCATCATTGCCGATGTCGCCCGGCGCATGGGATGGGGCGACGCCTTCGGCTGGTCCCACCCGTCAGAAATCTTCGCCGAATATGCGGCGCTTTCGGGGATCGCCGGCGGTCTTGGCAGCGATTTCGACATTTCCGATTGCGCGGGGATCGGCAGGGCCGCCTATGACGGGATGACGCCGTTTCTCTGGCCGCGTGCTGGTGCGCGGCAAGGAGGCCGCTTTTTCGGTGACGGCCGCTATCATACCTTCTCGGGTCGCGGATGCATGGTGGCCGTCGCGCCGCGCCCGCCGCAGCCGGTCACGGGCGAATTTCCCTTCCGCCTCAATACCGGCCGTGTGCGCGATCACTGGCACAGCATGACCCGGACCGGACTTTCACCCAGCCTCTCGCGTCATCTGGCCGAGCCATTCCTGGAAATCCATCCTCGCGACGCCGCCGCGCTTGGCTTGTCACCCGCAAGTCTGGCGCGGGTCAGCGGAGCGCAGGGAGATGCGCTGCTGCGCGTCCTGGTCACCGACCGCGTCGCTGCCGGGCAACCCTTTGCCCCGATGCATTGGAGCGCCGAGACAGCGGCTTCGGGGCGCATCAATAGCGCCATACCCGCGCTGGTGGACGCTGTTTCGGGCCAGCCGGCGCTGAAATCGTCGCCCGCAGCCATTCGGCCCTTTGGCGCGGTCTGGTATGGCTTTGCGATATCCCAGGCCCCGATCAGGCCCGATTGCGAATATTGGGCGGTCTCGGCCCTGGCTGGCGGCTATCAGGCGGAACTGGCCGGGCTGCACGAACCCGATGACTGGACCGCCTTTGCAAAGCACCTGTTCTCTTTGACATCAGATCCGCTTGCCGTGCATGACCGGCGGCGCGGCCTTGCACGATTGGCCTTTGCCGGAAACGGCCGCGTGCAGGCGGCGCTTTTCGTCTCTGGCGAGCCGGTTGCCCTGTCGCGCCATCATGTCGCTGCGGCGCTTGGCTGTGACATGGACGCGAACCTGTTGGCCGGCCGTCCGGGTGTCCACCAGCCGGACGAGGGCGCGATCGTCTGCGCCTGCGCCACCGTCGGCATGAACAGCCTGGTACGCGCGATCACGACGCAAGGACTGGTGACGCTGGATGCGGTCGGCAAGGCGCTTGGCGCCGGCGCCAATTGCGGTTCCTGCCGCCCCGAGATCAGCAACCTGCTGACAAGGCTCGGCGATCCCGATCTGCCAAAGCCCGGAAACGGGTTCGATGCCGATTGACAATCAATATCGGTAAAATTATCTTTATAAAAGCCACACAAATTAAATCTATTGATAGCGCGGCTTTCATAAACGCAAGATGACCATTCGCAACCTGAGAACCTTGATCGCCTTTGCCGATCACGGCACCTTTTCGGCTGCGGCGGAAGCCGTCTTCATTACCCATGCCGCCGTCAGCCAGCAGATGAAATCGCTGGAACAGGAATGGAATGTCGTTCTGTTCGACCGTTCCCGCCGGACACCCGTGCTGACATCGGTCGGCAAGGCGCTTGTCGCAAAGGCGCGCGAGATCGTCGCCGCCTATGACGGCATGGTCCTGTCCGTGTCGGGCGAAGCGGCGTTCAGCGGCGAACTGATCCTGGGCGCCGTGCCGACGACGCTGACCGGCCTGGTTCCGTTCGTCATTTCCATGCTGAAATCCGAACATGCCGGGCTGCTGGTTCGCGTCGTGCCGGGCCAGACCACGGAACTGGCCTTGCAGGTCGAACGCGGCGCGCTGGACGCGGCGATCCTGACCCGTCTGCCGGCGGTTCCGCGACGGCACGAGTGGCAGGAAATCGCCCAAGAGAACATGGTGCTGCTCGCCTCCAGGCAATCTGTCAGCGACGACCCGATCGAGCTGCTTCGGAGCCATGCCTTCATCCGGTTTTCGCGCGAAGCCGTGGTCGGCACGATGATCGAAAACTGGCTGCAGTCGCAAGGCATCGAAGTCAAGGAAAGCATGGAACTGGCCAATCTAGATATCATTGCCAGCATGGTCTATGCAAATCTGGGGGTTTCGATCGTTCCGGTGCAGGCGGTCCCGCCTCCGATCAGCCTGCCCTTGAAGCGCCTTGCCCTTTCCCCGGCCATGCCCCGCCGGGTTCTGGGGCTCTTGTCGCGGTCGGACAATGTGAAGGGGCAGGTGCTGGAGCAGCTTTTGCAGAAGCTGCGCGAAGCGGTCGAAATCGGCCGGTTCACGCCGCCCGGAACCGCGGTCTAGACCATGTCCCGAAGCGGAATCGCGATCCCGGCCACGAACATCATCACGATCAGCAGGCGCCGGAACTGGTCATCGCTCAGGTGCTTGAATGTCCACAGGCCCATCTGCGCGGCGATCAGCGTTACCGGCAAAGCGATGGCCATCACCTTCAGGGACGCCGCGTCGTAGACGCCATCCATTGCCATCAGCGCTGCCGAAATTCCCAGGACGACGACGTTGTAGGGCTGCAAGACGGCACGGCTCTGTTCCTTGGTCCAGTCTCGCATCGAGATCCACATCGTCGGCAGGGCGCCCGACAAACCCGATACCGCGCCAAGAAAGCCGCCGACCAGCCCGATTCCGCTGTCGATGATCGGGGTCGGGCGACGCAGGCTGGGCAGGTCGCGCCGCAGCGTGAAGAAGCCACCATAGAGGATCATGAATCCGGCGACGATGAACTTCAGAAAATCGGCGTCGATGCGATGCAGAAGGCGCAATCCGATCGGAATACCGATCAGCGCGGGTATCAGGAACCGGGACAGCTGCCGCCATTCGATCGCGCGACGCACAAGGATTGCCCCCTGCACCCCGCTGACGACCGACATGACCAGAACCACCGACACGGCCTGGGTTGGTGGCATCACCTGCAGCCACCAGCCAAGCGTGAAAAGCGCGGTTCCGAAGCCGGCCAGCCCGTTCACGAACCCGCCCGAAAACGCTCCGGCCACCAGGACCAGAAGATATTCGCCGTTCACGCAGGAACCTTGAAGAACGGAGCGGGCACGAGCAGCTTGTTCTCGACCTTCGCGACCAGGGGACGCATCTGTTTGGCATAGGACTGCCATTCCGGCGACGCCTGCAACTGCTTGCGCCGCTGGAAACGGTCGTCAAGCGATTCATAGCCCCACATATGCACGATCTGGTTCAATGGTCCGAAATCGGTGTAGTAGTAGCCGACCATCCTGCCCAGGATGCGAACCTGAACCTCCATTCCCTGTTCTTCGTAAAGTTTCAGAAAGACCGGTACGTTTCCTGCGTTCAGCGTGTAGATGCGTTCATCGACAAACATCGTTTCCTCATGCATTCGGAAGGGAAAGAATGATCCAGAGCGGCCGGCATGCCTGTCGGCGCGGCCCAGAGCCGCGATGGCGGACCTGCCACCAACGGCAAGCCTTCGGCGACATCCGCAGGCCGGCACGAAGATTGCTGACACCTGACACCAGCGCGACAATGCCAGCGCGGGCCGGGCGATCGCCATGGTCTTCGGCCCCGGGCAGGATCAGACTGCCGGACAGACCGCTGACTTCCTCAGCCGATGACTTCGTCCGTTCTGTCATCGGTTTCCCCATACCGCTTGAGGACGGCGGGGCGCGTCCCTTCATAGACCTTGGCAAGACCGCCTGCGATCTTCGCGTTCTCGCGTTCGAACAGGCAATTGCCCTCGATGTCGGATGCGACGATGAAAGGTCCCATGTTTTCCGCCTCGATCACCCACATCGCCTGGGCCAGGCCCAGTTCCTTGCGCCAGTGCAGGCCTTTGACATTCTTGATTCCGCGCCCCAGCAGGGCGCCGGTGCCATAGCCGACGGTGGTCAGATAGATGGCGCCGTTGGGAACGAATTTGGTCCGATAGTCTTCCGGGCTCATGCCGCCCTTGCCGATGATGATGCGCGCGCCCGAGATGCGGAACCAGTCCGCGATCCACCTGGAAAAACGGAAACTGGCTGTCGCGGTCACGGCACCCATGTCGAAGCTGCCATCGTCGCGTTGCGCCGCGGCTGGCGCACAGTGGAAATTGGCCGCGCTTTCGGCCGGCAGGTCCATCGGGATGGGGACACCTTCCTCGATCGCGCGCTTGTAGACACCTTCCCGGCCGGTATAGATCACGCCGTCCAGATGCACGATGTCCCCCAGCTTCAATGCTGCAAGGTCTTCGGGCGACGGTGTCGTCGAAAGGCGAATGATCTTGTGGGTCATGACATTTTCTCCTTCAAGCGCGGGGCTTGGAGCCATCTTTTCGCAGCCGGATCCTTGCGGCCTTCCGCATCGGGCCGCGTCAGGTTGCGCGGGTGCCGGATGCTACTGTGCCGCGGTCGCGGTCGCGGGCCATTCGACCGTCTCGCGGCGCTGAAACGGGGTGAACCATTGCGGATCGGTGCGGTGTTCGACCCGCCCGTCGGCATGGACCCGCGCGCAGGCCCGCCGGGATGACAGGCAGAAGGCGTGAACACTCATCTGCATCCCGCCGGTGTGGCAATAGCCAACCTCGATATGGCAATCGACGACCATCGACTTGCCGACGAAACCCATGGCGCCCATGCCGATCGAGTTGCCGAGTTCCTTGAACTCCATCTCCAGCTCGGCGATCCTGGGGTCGGGGTTGCGGTCGCCGACGGTGCGCAGGCAGGCGGCGCGCTTGCCCAGCACCATGCAGGTATCCTTCGAGCCGCCCAGCCCGATACCGATGATCGCCGGCTGGCAGGCCAGACCGCGTTTGCCGAAGGCGACAAGACTGTCCAGATAGAACCGCTTGATCCCCTCGATCCCGTCGGATGGAAACAGCATCCGGTAATCGGTGCCGAACAGGCCGCCCTTGTGCACGGTCGTCAGGTCGATCCAGTCGCCCTGGCCGGGGGCTGACGGCTCGAAACCGTATTCGATCTCGGGCGCGTTGATACCGACATTGTTGTCGTGATCGGTACGCCACAGCGGATGGACCCGGTTGGGGCGCAGCGGAACGCCGTTCGTCGCGGTCGCCGTCGCCCGACGCAGGGCTTCTTCCAATGCGACGGGACCGCCCTCGATCTGCGCCTCGTTGCCCATCTTGACATACCAGCGCGGGCACCCCGTATCACCGCACATCGCGCGACGATCCTCCTTTGCGGCTTTGTAGTTCTCCAGCATGGCTTGAAGAACGAAGGACGACAGATCGCCGTCCTCGACACTGGCCGTGGCTTCAAGCCCATCGAGATAGTCTTGCGGGATCTCGATGGCCGCCTTGTCCATCAGCACTTCGGCGGTGGATTCGATGAGGTCTATGGAAATCATGGATCGTCTCCTTTACCGGGCCGCCTGCACCAGCGTCTCGGGCTCGCCCTCGGGCAGCACGGTTTCGCCCGGCCGAACGATTGTGAACCGGACCGGGTCGCGCGATACGCGCAGCCCCTCGGCGGTTTTCCGCGCCACCGTGAAATACGAGGTTTCCAGATCTCCCTGATCGGGAAAATCCTCGCGGAAATGCGCGCCTCGCGAATTCTCGCGCGCCAGGGCAGCCTCGGCGATGACTTCGGACACGTCGACCAGCGATGCCAGGTTAAGCCAGTCGTGCCAGGTCAGGTTGAACGCCAGGTTGGACGGATCGACGCCGATATCCTGCAGGTCGGTGGCGACCGTCGCGATCTTTTTCAGGCCGCTGATCAATCCCTGTTCGGTCCGCATGACGCCGACATCGTCCCACATCGCGTCCTGCAATACGCGGCGCAGGTTCTGGACATTGCCGACAGGCTTGCCAAACGGGCGTCGCGCGCGCTCGATCTCGGCCGACAGGATATTCTCATCCGGATCGCGCAGTGCCGTCATGGCGCGAATGTCGCGGCCCATCACGTCACCCGCGATACCGCCATAGACGGTCGAATTGGCGACGCCATTTCCGCCCAGCCTGTTCGATCCATGCGCCCCGCCCGCATCCTCGCCGGCGACATACAGCCCTTCCATGGCCGTGCGGGTATCGACATCGACAACGACGCCGCCCATGAAATAATGCGCGGTCGGCACCACCTCCACCTTGCCGCCGGCAAGATCGAAGCCCGAATCGGCGCAGCGCTGGACCATGCCCTTGAACTTCTTCGCAACGATGTCGGGGCCAAGATGCGCCATCGAGATGAACACCCCGCCATTGGGCGATGAATTGTTCTTGCGCATCTCCGAATAGATGCCGCGGCTGACCACGTCGCGGGTCGAGCGTTCGCCGCGGGTGTCATAATCGTACATGAACCGGTGATCGTTGCCGTTCAGCAGATGCCCGCCCGCGCCGCGCAACCCTTCTTCCAGAACGGTGCCGGTCATCTTGGTATGGTCGCCGGCCAGCAGCCCGGTCGGATGGAACTGAACCATCTCCATGTCGCGCAGCGGCAGCCCCGCGCGCAGCGCCATTGCAAGCCCGTCCATCGTCTTGTCGCCCGAGGGCGTGTGGTATTTGTACATGGTGGGGCCGCCACCCGTTGCCATCAGCACCGTCCTGGCGCGGACAAAGCGGAACTTTCCGCTGCGCATGTCGATGAACAGGACCCCGGCGAGGGCCGAGCCATCCTTGGTCGGGATCAGTCCGACGGCGCGATGCTCCTGAAGCTTTTCGATCGGGCGGGCCAGAACCTGTTCCATCAGCCGGTTGATGATCTCGATCCCGGTCAGATCGCCCTTGTGCACCGTGCGATCGGCCGTCTGTCCCGCGAACGCCTTGTGATGCAGCGAGCCGTCCGCGACCCGGTCGAAGAAGCAGCCGATTTCGTTTTCCAGTTCGCGGACACGCACGACCGCCTGTTCGCACAGCCGCCA
>NZ_DHXG01000010.1:0-13491 GCF_002413585.1 Paracoccus sp. UBA5162 | reverse complement strand
CTTCGCAGAAGATGCGCGCGGCACAGAGTTAGGGTCAGGACCCGTTAAACCTCTTGCGTGTTCAGCTTGCTTCTGAATCTCTGTCGGCATCATGGAGGTGCCGCATGAGCGATCTGTTTTGGCTGACTGAGGCGCAGATGGAGCGCCTCAGGCCGTTCTTTCCACTGTCCCACGGCAAGCCGAGAGTTGACGACCGTCGGGTGCTGAGCGGGATTATCTTCATCAATCGCAATGGTTTGCGCTGGAGGGATGCGCCCGCAGCCTATGGTCCGCCGAAGACGCTCTACAATCGTTGGGTCCGTTGGAGCCGGTTGGGTGTGTTCGCCTGCATCCTGACCGAATTGGCCGCAGCGGGGCGGGAGCGGGACACGCTGATGATCGATGCCACTCACCTCAAGGCGCACCGGACGGCCGCCAGCCTGCGGGGCAAAAAGGGGGGCACAGTCGCTTCATTGGGCGCAGCAAGGGCGGGCTGAACTCCAAGTTGCACACCGTGGCCGACGGAAAGGGGCGTCCGATCGGGATGTTCCTGAGCGCCGGCCAGACCAGCGACTACATCGGGGCGCGGGCATTGCTGGCGTCGCTGCCGACGGCAAAAACCCTCCTGGCGGATCGCGGCTACGACGCCGAGTGGTTCCGCAACGCCTTGATCGAACGGGACATCCAGCCCTGCATCCCGTCCCGCAAATGCCGTAAAGCGCCGATCCCGCATGACGCCGTCCTCTACCGCGAACGTCACCGGATCGAGAACGCCTTCGCCCGCCTCAAGGACTGGCGCAGGATTGCCACCCGCTACGACAGATGCGCCGATCTGTTCCTCTCAGCCTGCGCCCTCGCAGCCGTCGTCATGTTCTGGCTATGAGTCCTGACCCTAGAACAAAAGTGTCCCACTTTTGAACCCCGTTGCAGACGGTGGGACAAAACAGGGTCCTAACGTTCTGAAGTGGCAGCCCGTAGGGGAGTCGAACCCCTCTTTCCAGGTTGAAAACCTGGCGTCCTAACCGATAGACGAACGGGCCACCTTTGCGCCTTTGCCGGCCTTGCCGACGGCGTGGGGCGGTGTTTAGGCAAAGCGCCGGGGGCGCGCAAGAGGAAAATCGCCGCCGCGACGGCAAATTTTCCCGCCGCGCGCCGACCCGCCGGCCGCATGTTCCCGGACGGCCTGCACGGTTCGGGGCCGCGCCGGATCCGCACCCTTCCGTCGCCGGTCTGCCTTCGTCGCCCGTGCCGCGCGATGCCCGGTTCTTGCAGGCAAGGATGGGTCGCGCTAGACCGCGCGGGAACGAAAGGAAACCCAAATGTCGATCACCGAGGACGAGGCCCGCAAGGTCGCCCATCTGGCGCGAATCGCGGTCGATGACGCGGCACTGCCCGCTTTGGCGCGGGATCTGAACGGAATCCTGCGCTTCATGGAACAGCTGAGCGAAGTCGATGTCGAGGGGGTCGAGCCGATGACCGGCGTAACGCCGATGCGCCTGAAGCGGCGCGAGGACGTGGTGACCACCGGCGGCATGGCCGACAGGATTCTTTCCAATGCCCCCGACGCACGCGAGGGCTTTTTCGCGGTTCCGAAGGTGGTGGAATGAGCGATCTGACAACATTGACCATTGCCGAGGCCCGCGACGCGCTGGCCCGGGGCGAGACCAGCTCGGTCGAGTTGACCGATGCCTGCCTGACCGCGATCGAGGGCGCGGGCGCGCTGAACGCCTTCGTCCACCGGACCTCCGACATGGCGCGCGACATGGCCGAAGCTGCCGACCGGCGCATCAGGGCGGGCGAGGCCACGGCGATGACCGGGATCCCCGTCGGCGTGAAGGATCTGTTCTGCGTGCGGGGCGTGCCTTCGCAATCGGCCAGCCGGATCCTGGAGGGGTTCCGCCCCGAATACGAATCGACCGTGACCCAGAACCTGTGGGATGCGGGCGCGGTGATGCTGGGCAAGTTGAACATGGACGAGTTCGGGATGGGTTCGTCCACCGAACACAGCGTCTATGGTGCGACCGTCAATCCGTGGCGGGCAGCCGATGGCGCGAAACGCACGGCGGGCGGCTCCTCGGGCGGTTCGGCGGCGGCGGTGGCGGCGGGACTGTGCCTGGGCAGCACGGCGACCGATACCGGCGGCTCGATCCGCCAGCCTGCGGCCTTCACCGGCACCGTGGGATTGCGTCCGACCTATGGCCGGGTCAGCCGCTGGGGCGTGATCGCCTATGCTTCCAGCCTCGACCAGGCCGGGCCGATCACCCGCAGCGTGCGCGACGCCGCGATCATGCTGGGCGCGATGGCCTCGGTCGATGACAAGGATTCGACCAGCGCCGACCTGCCGGTTCCCGATTACGAAAGCCTGCTGACGGGCGACATCCGCGGCAAGAGGATCGGCATTCCCCGCGAATATCGCATGGACGGAATACCCGAGGACATCGCTTCGCTGTGGGACAGGGGCGCGGACATGCTGCGCGATGCGGGGGCCGAGATCGTCGATATCAGCCTGCCGCACACGAAATACGCCCTGCCCGCCTATTATGTCATCGCCCCCGCCGAGGCATCGTCGAACCTGGCCCGCTATGACGGGGTGCGCTATGGCCGCCGCGCGGCGCCGGGCCAGGGCGGCGGCATCGTCGAGATGTATGAAAAGACCCGCGCCGAGGGCTTCGGCCCCGAGGTCCAGCGCCGCATCATGATCGGCACCTATGTCCTGTCGGCGGGGTTCTATGACGCCTACTACAACCGCGCCCGCAAGGTCCGCGCGCTGATCAGGCGCGATTTCGACAATGTTCATGCCGACGGGATCGACGCGATTCTCGCCCCGACGACGCCCAGTGCAGCCTTTGCCCTGGGCGAGATGGCCGATGCCGATCCGGTCGCGATGTATCTCAACGACGTCTTCACGGTCACTTTGAACCTGGCCGGGCTGCCGGGGATTTCGGTTCCTCTCGGGCTGGACAGGAAGGGGCTGCCGCTGGGGCTGCAACTGATCGGCCGACCCTTCGAAGAGGGTGATCTGCTGAATCAGGCGCTGGTCCTGGAACGGGCGGCAGGATTTGTGGCCAAGCCGGAACGCTGGTGGTAGGCTTGCGGCAGGTGAGGATGCGGATGGAGGCGTCATGCGCGGCTGGTGGGTGATTTCGGTGCTGGCACTGGCCGGCTGTGGCGTCAATCAGGGGGTGAACCCGAACTATCAGTTCGGCGCGAACGCCTATGGCAAATATCGCGCGACGCGCGAGGTCGCCCTGGTCTCGAATGGCGCGGGCGCAACCACGATCCCCGTTGCGCGGCCTTTCCAAGCGCCGACACCCGCCCAGATCGCGGGCCGCAATCCGGTGCCGGTGCCCCCTACGATGAAGGCCGGCGGCGGCCTGCAAATCGTGCGCACGGCCCCCGCGCCCCGGTAACCGCTGACCGTGTTGGCGGATTTGGCGCGCTGTTCCAGTGCCAATCATGGCGACCGGCGCGGCCATCGGCCCGAACTGATCGTGCTGCATTATACAGGCATGGCGAACGCGACGCTGGCCCGCGACCGGCTTTGCGATCCCGCTTCTGACGTCAGCGCCCACTGGCTGATCGACGAGGCCGGCCGCATCGAGGCGCTGGTTGCCGAGGATCGCCGCGCCTGGCATGCCGGCGCGGGCGCGTGGTGCGGGCGCGACGACATCAATTCGCGCAGCATCGGGATCGAGATCGCCAATCCCGGCGACCGCCCCTTTCCCGCCGCGCAGATGGATTCGCTGGTTCTGCTTCTGGGCCGGATCATGGCGCGCTGGAGTCTTGGTCCAGCCGCCGTGATCGGCCATTCGGACATGGCCCCCGGCCGCAAGATCGACCCCGGCCCGCGTTTCGACTGGCAACGGCTGGCGCGCGAAGGGCTGGCCCTGTGGCCCGACGGCCCGGGCGCGGATGCGCCCCTGGCAGGCAGTCTCGATGCGCTTGGCTATCCGCCGGCCGAGCCCGAAACACGATTGGCAGCGTTCCGACTGCGATTTCGTCCCTGGGCAAAAGGCCCGGAAAGCGCCGAGGACCGAATGATCGCCGCCGCCCTGACGACAGCGCGCCCAGGCGTTGGATGAATCGCGAAAAGACTGTGGCGGATCGCGATTGCGGCACGATGCGGTTTCATGCTTCGCTGACCGACCGCGGATGCGGGCGGCGCCACGCCCCGCAATGACAGCGTCTGCCGGATGCGGGACGCCGTGGTCCCGATCAATCCCGACGATGCACCCATTGACGCGCGGCCCCTTCCCGGCCATATCGGCCCGGCGCGGAGGGCCGGATGGCCGCGGCGGTTTCGATCGTCGAGGAAAGTCCGGACTCCATGAGGCGACGGTGCCGGGTAACGCCCGGCGGGGGAAACCCCAGGGACAGCGCCACAGAGAACAGACCGCCGCTGTTCGCAGCGGCAAGGGTGAAACGGTGGGGTAAGAGCCCACCGGGGGGCTGGCAACAGCACCCGCATGGCAAGCCCCACCGGGAGCAATGCCGAATAGGGACCGCGCGCGGGTTGCGACTCGCAGGGCCGCCTTGCCCCAGCAGGTCCGGGTAGGCAGCTTGACCCGTCCGGCAACGGCCGGGCCAGAGGAATGGTCATCGATCCGGGAAACCGGGGAACAGAATCCGGCTTACAGGCCCTCCGCGCGCATCACAGGGACTGCATCACCTCGGACGCGATCTCGAAACTGCGCAGCCGCGCCGCATGATCGTGGATCTGGCCGGTCAGGATCACCTCGTCGGGCTTGTGCGCCGCGATCAGCGCGCCCAGCTGGTCGCGCACCTGGTCCGCGTCGCCCACGGCGCTGATCCTCAGCGCCTGATCCACCATCCCCCGCATCTGCGATCCGATCGCCGCGTCCAGATCACGTGTCGGGCGCGGCAGCTTGCCCGGCTGGCCGGTGCGCAGCCGGGCGAAGGCCAGTTGCATCGTGGTGCGCAGGTAGTTCGCCTCGTCGGCATCGTCGGCCGCAAAGACATTGATTGCGATCATGGCCTTCGGCTGTTTTCCCCAGGGAGAGGGCCGGAAACGGTCGCGATAGACCGCCAGCGCCTGTTCCATGTCGCCGGGCGCGAAATGGCTGGCAAAGGCATAGGGCAGGCCCAGATGCGCGGCCAGTTGCGCCCCGAACAGGCTGCTGCCGAGGATCCAGACCGGAACCTCGGTCCCCTCGCCCGGCAGCGCGCGCACGGCCGCGCCATCGCGCCGCGGACCCAGATAATCCAGCAGTTCCATCACATCCTGCGGAAAACTGTCGGCCATCGGATCGCGGCGCAGTGCCCGGATCACGGCGCCGTCGCCACCCGGCGCGCGGCCCAGCCCCAGATCGATTCGGTTCGTGAAGACGGTGGCCAGCGTTCCGAATGCCTCGGCCACGGTCAGTGGCGCATGGTTCGGCAGCATGATGCCGCCAGCCCCGACACGCATCCGACGGGTGGCCTGGGCTACCAGTCCGATCAGCACCGCGGTCGCGGAACTGGCGATGCCCGGCATGTTGTGATGTTCGGCCAGCCAATAGCGGTGATAGCCCCAGGTTTCGGCATGGCGGGCAAGATCAAGACTGTTGGCGATGGCCTCGGAAGCCTCGGAACCCTCGGGAACCGGAGCCAGATCGAGAAGGGAATAGGGAAGATTGCTCATCCCGGGCAGTTAGGGATTGCGCGCAGGATTGCAACGGGCCAAGCGGCCGATAGCGCGGGGTCTGACTGCGGGGCCGGAAAAAGCCCCGCCCGTTTCAGCCCATCCTGCGCAGGTAGGTCCAGGTGGCAACCCGCGCACCGCGCGCGACCGACCAGCTTTCCGCATCGCCCAGATAGACGAACCCGCAATTGGTCAGCACCCGCGCCGAGCCCGGATTGTCCTGAAACGCCTCGGCGAACAGGGTCCGCGCCTTGTGCGGGTTGGCCGCCACCAGCGCCTCGACCGCCTCGGTGGCAAAGCCCGTGTTCCAGAAGCCGGCACCGATCCAGAAGCCAAGCTCGGACTGGTCGCCCTCCATCCGGGTCAGCGAGACGACGCCCAGCAATTCCGCAAGCCGGTGCACCGAGCCGTCGATCGCCCAGACATCCTCGGTCCGCGACGGCGACAGGGCGCGGGCCACGAAATCCTCGGCCGCGCCGGGGGGCAGCGGATGGGGGATGGCCCGCGTGCCCTGCGCCACCCGGCGATCGGATGTGTAATGCGCGATCATGCCGGCATCGGACGGACGCAGGGGCCGCAGCACGAAACGTTCGGTCTCGATGACGGGCTGGTTCATTACGACGCCGGCCGGCTTCAGGTCTTCCAACCTGTTACCTTCCCGCATCGGAGCAGACATCACCATTTCCCCCTCCCGGAAAGACAGAGCATGAAAACAGGTCGGGGGACCGGCTTTCGCCGATCCCCCTCTAACATCGAAATGTTAAGCTTGGGTTACTCGGCGGCCTCGAGGCTGGCTGGAATCACCGAAATGAACGTGCGGCCCTTCAGACCCTTCCGGAAGGTCACCTGGCCATCGGTCAGCGCGAACAGGGTATGATCCTTGCCCATGCCGACATTGTCGCCCGGCCACCATTTGGTGCCGCGCTGACGCACGAGGATATTGCCGGCGGTCGCTTCCTGACCGCCATACAGCTTGACGCCGAGACGGCGGCCCGCGGAATCGCGACCGTTGCGCGAGGAACCGCCTGCTTTCTTGTGTGCCATGGTCTGTCTCCTTACGCTTCAGCGGCGTCTTTGGCCGGTTTCTTGGCCTTGGCCTCAGGTTTCCCGGCCGGCGCCTCGTCCTTGCTGCGGGCGCCCACGGCGGTCTTCACGCCGGTCTTGTCGGCGCCCTTGTCCAGCACATCGGTCACGCGCACCAGCGTCAGTTGCTGGCGGTGGCCGCGCGTCCGCTGCGAGCTGTGCTTGCGGCGGCGCTTGACATAGGTCAGCACCTTGTCGGCCTTGATCTGGTCGATCACCTCAGCCTGCACGCAGGCGCCTTCGACCAGCGGCGCGCCCAGAGCCGATCCGACCATGAGAATATCGTTGAACTGGACCGTCTCGCCAGCAGAGGCATTCAGCTTTTCCACGCGCAGGACGTCGCCCGCCTGCACCTTGTATTGCTTGCCGCCCGTCTTCAGAACTGCGAACATCGCATCTTTCCTTCGTCATCCGCGCCCTGTGGCCCCGGCCTCATGCCGGCGTTTCCGGGATTTCCCCGCCTCGGACAGCGCATCCCGCCCATCGGGATGTCCTTGAAAACAACACACCGGCCAAGGGCGTCCGCCCGGCCGGTCGCGTGCATATGGCGGATTCGCGTGGCCAAGTCAACTGCCCGACCCGCCGCGCCCGCCTGAAAATTCGCTCGCCCACTCGGAACCGCGGCCCGCCCCGGCGCATTCCCTGCTGCCATCCCGAGGAAGCCCAGATGCAGACCTTCACCTGCCCCGCATGTCACAACCGCGTCTATTTCGACAACCTGTTCTGTTCTTGCGGACAGCCGCTCTATTACGAACCCGAAGCGCGCGACATGTGGAACGCAGCCACGCCCTGCGCCAACCGCGAGGCGATCAACTGCAACTGGGCGGCGATGCCCGACAACATGCTGTGCCGCTCTTGCGCGATGTCCGAAATCCTTCCGGCGCTGAACGTGGGCGACAATCAGGCATTGCTTGCCCGGGCCGAGCGCGCGAAGCGATGGGTTCTGGCGAACCTGTCCAACTGGGACTGGTTCACCGATGCCGATCAGGGCAGCCGGCCCGCATTCCGGATGCTGTCGGAAGACACCGGAATCGGGCGCGCCCAGCAGATCATGATGGGACATGACAATGGCGAGATCACGATCAACATCACCGAGGCCGACGAACGGATCCGGGTTCAGCGCCAGCATCAGATGGGCGAGCAATATCGTTCGATGGTCGGTCATTTCCGCCACGAGATCGCGCATTTCCTGTTCGACAGGCTGACCGTTGCCGAGGGTTTCCTGGACGAGTTCCGCGCGCTGTTCGGCGACGAGCGTGCCGATTATGCCGCCGCCCTGCAAGACCACTATGCCGCCCCCCGGGAACCCGGCGAAGACTACATCACCGGCTATGCCACCGCCCATCCGCACGAGGACTGGGCCGAGACGGCGGCGCATCTTCAGCACATGGTCGATTTCAGCGACAGCTTCATCAATGCCGGTTTGTCGATGCCGGGCATCCCCGCCGGCTATGCGCCCTATGACGACGATCAGACCCAGCAGATGCTGGATATCGCCGCCAGAATCGCCATCGCGGTCAACGACATCAACCGGGCGCTGGACAACAGCGACCTCTATCCCTTCGTGCTGACGCCGACGATCCGCGAAAAGATCGGTTTCGCGCATCGCTGGCTGAAACATCACGCCGAACAGGGCGCCTAGGACACAAGAGGCGCTGCCCCGCGCTGTCATCAAAGCACGGCGGCCGGGCGTAGCGGGCGGGTGTCGGCGGCGCCCGATTTGCAGCGCGCGTAAAGGCTCAGCCCGCCGCCCGTTCCTCGAGCTCCAGCCATTCCTCCTCGGCCGCATTCAGGGCCACCTGCCGTTCGGTCAGCGCCATTGTCGCCTTCTGCGCCTTGGCGGGCGCCGTCTGGTAAAGGTCGGGCTGGGCGAGAAACTCGGACAATCGGGCGATCTCGGCCTCGAGCCGCGCGATGATCCCGGGCAACTCGTCAAGTCGGTGCTTTTCGGTAAAGCTGAGCCCCGACCTGACCGGGCCACCGGTCCTGGGTGCGGGCTGCGGCTTTGCTTGGGCCTTCCCTGCGGCAGGCTGCGTCACCGCCATTTCCGCCCGCTGGGCGCGATAATCGGTCCATCCGCCGGCATAGACGGTGGCACGGCCGTCGCCTTCCATCGCGACGGTCGTGTCCGCCACACGATCGATGAAATCGCGGTCGTGGCTGACCAGCAGAACGGTTCCGTCGTAGTCTCCCAGCAGGTCCTGCAGCAAATCCAGCGTCTCGACATCCAGATCGTTGGTCGGCTCGTCAAGGACCAGCAGGTTCGAGGGCCGCGCCATCAGCCGCGCCAGCAAAAGCCGCGCCTTCTCGCCGCCCGACAGGCTGCGCACCGGCGCGCGGGCCTGCGCCTCGTCGAACAGGAAATCCTTGAGATAGCCCACCACGTGGCGAGGCTGGCCGCGCACCATCACCTGATCGGCACCGCCCGAGGCGCCCAGTTCGGGATCCGAGGTCAGCGATTCCCACAGGCTTTGATCGGGATTCAGCGCCGCGCGGGCCTGGTCGAAGACCGCCAGATCCAGATTGGTGCCCAGGGTCACGGCACCCTGATCGGGCGCGATCTCTTTGGTCAGCATCTTGATCAGCGTGGTCTTTCCCACGCCGTTGGGCCCGACAAAGGCAATGCGATCGCCGCGATTGACCAGCAGATCGAACGGCTTCAGGATCACGCGATCGTCATATGCCTTGGCAATGCCCCGGGCCTCGATCACCTTTTTGCCCGATTGCGCGCCCGGTTCCAGCGCCATGGCCGCCGTGCCCTGCCGACGGATCCGGGCGGCGCGTTCGGCCCGCAGCGCCGCCAGGGCGCGGACGCGGCCCTGATTGCGCTTGCGCCGGGCGCTGATGCCTTCCACCGCCCAGCGGGCTTCCGCCCTGATCTTGCGGTCCAGCTTGTGGCGCGCGTCGTCCTCGGCCGACCAGACGCTTTCGCGCCAATCCTCGAAATGCGCGAAGCCGCGTTCCTGACGGCGCATCTCGCCCCGGTCGATCCACAAGGTCGCCCGCGTCAGGCGCCGCAGGAAAGCGCGGTCGTGGCTGATCAGCACATAGGCGGCGCGGGTCTGGGACAATTGATCCTCCAGCCAGCCGATCGCCTCGATGTCAAGGTGGTTGGTCGGTTCGTCCAGCAGCATCAGATCGGGCGCCTGCGCCAGAAGCCGCGCCAGCGCCGCGCGGCGGCATTCCCCGCCGGAAGCGGTGGCGACGGACCGGTCCGGGTCGAATTTCAGCCCCTCGGCCGCCATCTCGACCAGATAGCCCTGCCCCTCGTCCAGCTCGGCACGGGCGAATTCGCCCAGCGTGGAGAACTTCGACAGATCCGGATCCTGCTCCATGTATCCGACATGGCTTCCGGCGCCCAGCACGACCTCGCCGCGGTCCGGTTCGACCTGCCCGGCCATCACCTTCATCAGCGTCGATTTGCCCGACCCGTTGCGGCCCACAAGCGCCGTTCGGTCGCCGGGCTGAAGGGTCAGGCTGATGCCGTCAAGAACAGGGTCGCCGCCATGGGTCAGCGAGATGTCGGTCAGTTGCAGAATTGGTGCGCGGGCCATGCGCGCCGGTTACCCTGCGCAAGGCGCACTGGCAAGCCGGCCATGCGAAACCCCCGCCGGCTTGATGCCTGCGGGGGCGGCGCGAATCCTGGCTTGAACGGGGCCGGGATCTAGTTGCCCTTGATCCTGGCTGCCCCACGCTGCCGACGCATCGAGACATAGATCAGCGACGCCATCAGCAGCAATGACACCGCGGCCGCGTTGTAGGTGCCCAGTTCCAGGCCGCCCTTGGCCAGCGGCTTGGTCAGGAAATCGCCGAAAGTCGCGCCGAAGGGCCGGGTGAAGATGAACGCGATCCAGAACAGCAGCACCTCGCTTGCGGCCCGCATGTAGTGCAGCACCAGGACCATCCCGATAACCCCCATGGTGACCAGAGCGCCCTGCGAATAGCTGAGACCGACCACATCGACCAGGAAATCCCCGAAGGCCGTGCCAAGGCTGTTCGAAAAGATCACCGCGATCCAGAACAGCAGTTCCTTTTCCTTGTCCACGATCGGATAGATCGACAGATCCTGTTTGCGTACATACCAGATCGACAGCGTCACCACGAGGCCGATGGCCAGAATCATGGCGCCAAGCGTGTATCCCAGCCCAAGTGTCCGATCCATCAGGTCCGAAATCTCGGTTCCGGCGGTCGTTGTCGCCGCAATTCCGGCCCAGAACAGCGCCGGATGAAACCGGTTGCCGCGAATCTGCGCGGTCAGGACCAGGACCAGCAGCAGCCCGGTGATCGACAACCCGACGACATAACCCAAGTTCAGCGTCTGCGAAATGAAGTCCCCGAAGGTTTCGCCCAGCGTCGTGGCGATGATCTTCAGCAGCCAGAACATCGCAGTGACCTGCGCGACCTTGCTGGCCAGGTGATGTGAAGAACGTTCCATGGTCATTGTCCCAGTTGAATGATGATACGACGATCTCTGTCGTCGCACAGGACACGCATCGACTGCTGCGATTGCGGCTTCATCCGGCGCAGATTGAAAATCCGTAATCCGGCCGTCCGGCTTTCCGATTAATTAAGTCGGGTATTGACCCGCCGACCGCAGATTGCCAGAAGCGGGAACAGCAATACCCGATGAAAGGAATCAACAATGCGACTGCTTGTCATGGCATCCCTTCTGGGCGCGACCGCCCTGCCCGCCCTGGCCCAGGAGGTGAACCTCTATTCGCACCGCCAGCCGGAACTGCTGAAACCGCTGACCGATGCTTTCACCGAGGCCACCGGCATCACCGTCAACACTGCCTTCGTGGACAAGGGCATGGTCGAGCGCCTTCAGGCCGAGGGCGATCGCAGCCCCGCCGATCTGATCATGACCGTGGACGCGGCCCGTCTGGGCGAGGTCGAGGCGGCCGGCGTCACCCAGCCGATCGAGGACCCGGCGCTGGACATCATCCCCGAGAACCTGCGCGACAAGGATCGCCAGTGGTTCGGCCTGACAACCCGCGCGCGAATCATCTATGCCAGCAAGGATCGCGTCGCCGATGGCGAGGTCACGACCTACGAGGATCTGGCCGATCCGAAATGGAAGGGCCGGATCTGCACCCGCCCCTTCGCGGACGACTACAATGTCGCGCTGACCGCCGCCTATCTGGCTCATCACGGCGAAGAGGCGACCCGGCAATGGCTGGAAGGGGTCAAGGCCAACCTGGCCAAGAGGCCCGAGGGCAACGATCGCGGCCAGGTCAAGTCGATCTGGGCGGGCGAATGCGACATCAGCCTGGGCAACACCTACTACATGGGCCAGATGCTGAAGGATCCCGAACAGAAGCAATGGGCCGATTCCGTGCGCATCGTGTTCCCGACCTTCGAGAATGGCGGCACCCATGTGAATGTCTCGGGGGTCGCGATGACCAAGGCCGCGCCGAACAAGGAAGCTGCGCTGAAACTGGTCGAGTTTCTGGTCAGCGACGAGGCGCAGAAGATCTATGCCGAAACCAACTACGAATTTCCCGTCTCGGATGATGTCGAGCGGTCCGACCTGGTCAAGAGCTGGGGCCAGTTCACCCCCGACAGCCTTTCGCTGAGCGAAATCTCCGATCTGCGGCCGAAGGCGCTGGACCTGATCGAAGAGGTGAACTTCGACGGCTGATCAGCCCGAAGGTTGCGGCCACGGACCGTTCCATGGCCGCAATCCGCGCTGGCGGGACGCAAGGCAAGCCGCGGCCGGCAATTCTTTCGGGTTGCACGATCCGCAACTCCGCATCAGAAAAGACGCGGATGAGTGCGAGCGAACATGGCCGAGAAGATCATCATCGACACCGATCCGGGGCAGGATGATGCCGTGGCGATCCTTCTGGCCCTGGCCTCGCCGGAACTGGAGGTGCTGGGCATCACCACCGTCGCGGGCAATGTCCCGCTGCCGCTGACCACGCTGAACGCCCTGAAAATCCTGGAACTTGCCGGTCGCGCCGACCTTCCGGTCTTTGCCGGATGCGAGGCGCCGTTGAGGCGCAGGCTGGTCACCGCGGAACATGTCCATGGCAAGACCGGGCTGGACGGCATCGAACTGCCGGTGCCAGCGACGGCCGCCCGGGACCGTCACGCCGTCGATTTCATCGTCGAGACGCTGCGCCGGGAACCCGCGGGCAGTGTCACGCTGGTTCCCATCGGGCCGCTGACCAATATCGCCCGCGCGCTGGAGCGCGCGCCCGATATCGCCGCACGAATCAGGCGGATCGTGATCATGGGCGGCGCCTATTTCGAGGTGGGCAACATCACCCCGGCCGCCGAATTCAACATCTATGTCGATCCCGAGGCCGCGCGCGCGGTCTTTGCGGCGGGCGCGCCGCTGGTCATCCTGCCCCTGGACGCCACGCATGAGGCATTGACCTCGCGCGGCTGGATCGAGACCATGCGCGGGATGCCGGGCCGCTGTGGTCCCGCCGTGGCAAGCTGGACCGATTTCTTCGAGCGTTTCGACCGCGACAAATACGGCAGCGAGGGCGCACCGCTGCACGATCCCTGCACCATCGCGTGGCTTCTGCGGCCGGATCTGTTCGAGGGACGCGAAATCAATGTCGAGATCGAGACGCAGGGCGAATTCACCACCGGCATGACGGTGGCGGATTGGTGGCGGGTCAGCGACCGGCCCGCCAACGCGCTGTTCATCCGGCATCTGGACCGCGACGCGCTGTTCGCGCTGATCACGGAACGGATTGCGCGCCTGCCTTAGGTGTTCAGTCCCGGCATCTGGTGGATCGGGTTCAGGATGAATCTGTCAGGCTCTGATGTCCGGA
>NZ_DHXG01000012.1:3144-6207 GCF_002413585.1 Paracoccus sp. UBA5162 | reverse complement strand
GCGGGAAAGCCGGCGAAAGTCGCGATCACCGCCGTCATGCGCAAGCTCCTGATCCTCGCAAACGCCCTGATCAGGGATGACCGAAAATGGGCCGAAACCGCCCCTTGATCAAAACGGATAACTTGTCTGTTCGGACACCGATTATTGACAGCGTTCAGGCGCGGCTGCTGGATCTGCTGCGCGGGCTTGTGCGCGACATGGGATTGTCCGCGATCGTGGTGACGCATGATCTTGCCGTGGTGCGGCTGGCTTGGCAGGCGCATGGCCTGTGCTACG
The DNA here is from genome assembly GCF_002413585.1 of Paracoccus sp. UBA5162. Lineage (NCBI taxonomy): Bacteria > Pseudomonadati > Pseudomonadota > Alphaproteobacteria > Rhodobacterales > Paracoccaceae > Paracoccus > Paracoccus sp. UBA5162. Next base: position 5,931 of record NZ_DHXG01000012.1, on the reverse strand, counting down.
GTGTTTCCTGGCCGGAACCCGGTGGCGGGACGGTGCTGGTCGACCTGTCGCGGCGCTGCCTGGCCGATGCGGCGCGGGTCTTTCCGGGGCTGGGCGTGATCCATGTCGGCGCGGAACCGGCGCTTTGTGTCGCAAGGCTGGCTGCGCGCGGGCGCGAGGATCGGGCGCAGATCGCCGATCGCATCGCCCGCGAGGCGGTCTTCGATCCGGGGAACCTGCGCCTGATTCGTATCGACAATTCCGGCGATCCGGCGGTTTCGACGATCGCCTTTCTCGCTGCGCTGGACGAGGTTGTTCCATGATGATCCTTGCAAATGCCGAACTGATCCTGCCCGACCGCGTGATGCGCGGCGCCATCCATGTGGAGGACGGCGTGATCGTGGCCATCAGCGAGGGCGCCGCCGTTCCGCCCGGCGCGATGGATTGCGGCGGCGACCACGTCGCCCCCGGCCTGGTGGAGCTGCATACCGACAATCTGGAACGGCATATCCAGCCGCGTCCCGGCGTGGATTGGCCCCATGCTGCCGCGATCTTCGCCCATGACGGTGAACTGGCCTCGGCCGGGATCACCACGGTCCTCGACGCGGTAAGGGTCGGGTCGATCCCCGAAGACGGGGCGGGCTACGCGAAATATGCGCGCCCGCTGGTCAGCGAGATCAATGCTCTGCAGGCCGAGGGACGGACCCGGATCAGTCACTGGATCCATTTGCGGGCCGAGATTTGCAGCCGGACCCTGCTGGACGAACTGGCCGAATTCGGGCCGCAGGATCGCGTCCGGCTGGTCAGCCTGATGGATCACACGCCCGGCCAGCGTCAATTCCGTGACATCGCCAAGCTGGCCCGGTTTGTGCAGGGCAGGAAGGGGCTTACCGATGCGGCCTTCGCCGATCATGTCGCGCGCCTGACCGCGCTGCGCGACCGTTTCGGCGCCGCGCACGAGGCCGGCGCGGTCGCCGCCGCGCGCCGCCTGGGCGCGACGCTGGCCAGCCATGACGACACCACCGCCGATCAGGTCGCGACCAGCGCCGGCTATGGCATCCGCCTGGCCGAGTTCCCTACCACGGAAGAGGCCGCGCGCGCCTGCCACGACCACGGCATTGCGGTGATGATGGGCGGGCCGAACCTGATCCGGGGCGGATCCCATTCGGGCAATGTCGCGGCCGAGGCGATGGCGCGGGACGGATTGCTGGATATCATCTCGTCCGACTACGTGCCCTCCAGCCTGTTGCTGGGGGCGCAGCATCTGGCGCGTGTGTGGAAGGATCCGGCGCGCGCCTTCGCGACCGTCACCGACGCCCCGGCGCGCGCGACCGGCCTGACGGATCGCGGCCGGATCGGGACCGGCCTGCGCGCCGATCTGATCCGGCTGGCCGACATGGACCGGACGCTGCGGGTGGCCGGGGTCTGGGTCAAGGGCCGGCAGGTCGGCTGAGGATCAGTCCGGCGCCGCGACCGCCTCGCGGACCAGCGCGCCGGGATGGGCGATCACCTTGCGGCTCAGCGCGTGACCGGCGCGGATCGCATCCTCCGGACCCGCGCCGCCAAGGCTGGCGGCCAGATAGCCGGCGTTGAAGGCGTCGCCGGCCGAAGTCGTATCGATCGGCGTGGCGCGTTCCAGATCGCCGACCACGCCGACGCCCTGTGCGCCGCCGAACCGGATCGGCTCGCCGCCATTCTTGATGACCACCTCGCCCGCGCCCAGATCCAGATATCGCGCCAGAGTCGCCTTGTCATCCGTATCGCCGAAATGGGTCATCTCGTCCTCGAGGCTGGGCAGGACCAGATCGGCGCCCGAGGCCGCGGCCTCGATCCAGCGGCGCATCGCGGCGGCCCCGGTCCACAGCCGGGGTCGCAGGTTCGGGTCGAAGACGATCCGGCAGCCCGATGCCCGCGCCCGTTTCAGCGCCGCCAGCAGCCTGTCGCGCCCGGCGTCGGACAGGATCGCCAGCGTGATTCCCGACAGATAGGCGATGCGGCACCCTGCCAGCGCAGTGTCCAGCGTCTCCGGATCGTCGGCCAGATGCCGGGCGGCGGAATTGTCGCGCCAATAGGAAAAGCTGCGCTCGCCATCCTTCAGCGAAATCGCGTAAAGGCCGATCTCGCGGTCGGCGTCGCGGGTGACATGCGCGGTCTCGATCCCCTCGGCATCGAGGAAATCGACCATCTTCTGCGAGAACTCGCCCGTGCCGACGCGGCTGAGATAGCCCACGCGCCAGTCGGTCCCCAGGGTCCGGCGCAGATACCAGGCGGTATTCAGCGTATCGCCCGCGATCCCCAGACGCCACAATTCGCGCGTGTCCGACCGCGACAATTCCAGCATCGCCTCGCCGATGGACAGGATCAGGCCGCTCATGCCGGCACCTCCGTCAGCGGATGGCTCAGGGCCGCCTCGACCCCGCGCAGTTCGGCCAGACCCTTGAGGCGGCCGATGGCGGGATAGCCCGGCTGGCCGTCGCGTCCCAGATCATCGAGGATATCCTGACCGTGATCGGGCCGCATCGGAATCACCGCATCGGACCGCCCGGCCCGTCGCCGCCGCCTTTCCTCGCGCAGCACCGCGGCGATCAGCGCCACCATGTCGGTCTGGCCGGCCAGATGTTCGTCCTCGAAGAAAGAACCCCGGATCGCGTCGCCGTCGCGGCGCACATTGCGCAGGTGCAGGAAATGCACCCGGTCGCCCAGCCGGTCCATCATGCCGGGCAGGTCGTTGTCGGGCCGCGCGCCCAGCGATCCCGAACACAGGGTGATGCCATTGGCGGGAAGATCGACGGCGGCCATCCGTTCGGC
>NZ_DHXG01000012.1:2453-2770 GCF_002413585.1 Paracoccus sp. UBA5162 | reverse complement strand
GGATCGTCGGGATGGCAGCACAGCCGCATCCCGATCTCTTGCGCGACGGGGGCGACCTGTTCCAGGAAATCGTGGAAATTGCGGCGCAGGACCGCATCCGTCACCGGCGCATAGCTGTCAAGCAGGTCGCGGACATCCTGCAGGCTGAAACGTTCGGCTGCGCCCGGCAGGCCGAAGACGACGTTGCCCGCCAATTGCTGGCGTCGCGCCTCGTCCATGTCGGCAAAGCGGCGCGCGGCCTCGTCGCGGACATGCTCGGGGACATCCCGGGCCGCGCCCTGGCGTTGCAGGATGTGGATGTCGAAGACCGCGAAATC
>NZ_DHXG01000012.1:0-2056 GCF_002413585.1 Paracoccus sp. UBA5162 | reverse complement strand
ACCGGCATGAAATTGTAGCACAGCACCTCGATTCCCGCGTCGCGGAGATGGCGCATCGAGGCGATCCAGTTCGTCACATGCGCCCGCCAGTCGCCGCTCTGGGTCTTGATGGCCTCGCTGACCGGCAGGCTTTCGACCACCTCCCAGGCCAGCCCCGACGGGGTGCCGTCGCGCATGGCGGCGATCTGGGCCTGGCGGCGCGCGATCTCGTCGGGCAACCATGTTTCGCCGGTGGGAATGTGGTGCATGGCCGAGACCACGCCCCGCACACCCGCCTGAAGCATGTCGTCGATGGAAACCCGGTCCTGCGGCCCGAACCAGCGCCATGTCTGTCGCATTCTGTCCCTCTTTTCCTTCAGCCGATTGCGGGCCGGTCGGTTGCGCCCTGTCTAGCTGTCATTGCCCCAGCATCTCGGGTTGTTCAATGCGCAGTCGCTCCAGCGTCTCGTTGATGCGTGACAGATGGTCGGTGACGGCGGCGGCGGCGGCATCGGGGTCGCGATCGCGCAGGGCGCGCAGGATCACGCGATGTTCCTGCATCGCGTTCTGCGCGTTGTAGGACAGCGACAGATAGCGGGCGCGGTCCATGTGGCCCTTGTTTTCCTTGATCAGGGTCCACACCACCTCGCGACCGATGAAGGCGCAGATGTCGTGGTGAAACCGGTCGTCCAGCGCATGAAAGCCGCTGCGGTCGTCGGCTGCGATGGCGGCGTCCTGCCGGGCGATCAGATCGTCCAGCGCCCGATGCTGATCCGGGGTCAGGCGCAACGCGGCCTCGCGCGCGGTGGCGATCTCCAGCGCGTTGCGGATGAAATGCGCCTGCCGGATGGCCTGCTCCGAGATCTGCGTGACCACCGTCGCGCGCTGCGGACGGATCAGGATGAAGCCCATCTGCGACAGCCGGTAGAAGGCATCGCGCACCGGTTGGCGCGACACCCCCATCTGCGTCGCTACCTCGGCCTCGGACAGCCGGGCGCCGGGCGGCAGGGTCAGGTCGATCACCCGCTCATAGAGGGCGTCATAAACCTGGTCGGTCACGCTGGGCGGTCTTGCCTCGTCCAGCGCCGGCAGGGCGACATTGGCGGGCGATGCGGGCGGGGTCATGGCGGCTCCGGTTGACATCTCATAATCTAGCATATTAGATGACTAGCACAGTGGCAAGGCGAATCGGGGGGATGATGGCGCTGCTTGACGACGACCGCCTGTTTCCGTCCGAACCGGTTCAGCGAGATCTGGCGCGCGATCTGTATGAAGGCGTGCGCGATCTGCCCATCATCAGTCCGCATGGCCATACCGACCCGCGCTGGTTCGCCGAGGATCAGCCCTTTCCCGATCCGGCGCAGCTTTTCGTGACGCCGGACCATTATGTCTTTCGCATGCTGGCCTCGCAGGGGGTGCCGCTGGCCGATCTGGGCGTGCCGCGGGTCGATGGCGGCCCGGTCGCATCCGACGGGCGCAGCATCTGGCGGATTTTCGCGCGCCACTACCATCTGTTTCGGGGCACGCCGTCACGGCTGTGGCTGGATCATTCCTTCCGGCATGTCTTCGGCATCGACCGCCGCCTGACGGCCGAAACGGCGGACTGGTATTACGATCACATCGCCGATTGCCTTGCGAAACCCGAATTCCGGCCCCGCGCCCTGTTCGACCGCTTCGGGATCGAGGCCATCGCCACGACCGAGGCCGCCACCGACGATCTTCGCTGGCACCGGATGATCCGCGAATCGGGTTGGCCGGGCCGCGTGGTGACGACCTATCGCCCCGATGGTGTGATCGACCCCGAGATGGCGGGCTTTGCCGATAATGTTGCGCTGATGGGTCAGCAGACGGGGTTCGACACGACGACCTGGGCGGGCTACCTGGACGCCCACCGCGCCCGCCGCGCGTATTTCAGGGATTTCGGCGCGACCGCGTCCGATCATGGCCATGCCAGCGCCCGGACCGAGGATCTGCCGCAGGCCGACGCGGCCGCGCTGTTCGGAAAGGCGCTGAACGGTCGGTGTTCCGCCGAGGAAGCCGATGCCTTCCGAGGCCACATGCTGACCGAGATGGCCCG
>NZ_DHXG01000001.1:0-13136 GCF_002413585.1 Paracoccus sp. UBA5162 | reverse complement strand
CCGGCCTGATAGGCCTCGCCCCAGCGGTAATAGGCGCCAAGGTTCAGCTTGCTGCCGGGATCCTTGTTGCCCTGCTGATAGACCACGCCGTTGCCGCGACGGGCGATATAGGTGTCGTTGGAATATTCCGCCACCAGCGACAGGCGGTCATTGACCTGCCAGCTGACCGAGCCGAAGGGTTTCGCCCCGCCCGAGAACCATTCATCGGCGTTCAGTGTGCCGCCTTGGCCGCTGTCGTCGAAAAGGCGCGGCTTTCCCGCCAGCGTCCCCCAGCCAAGGCCGGCCGAAACGCGAACCTTCGGCGTCACGCTTTTGGTGGCGACGATGTATTCGCCCGAATAGACGCCGGTGCCCAGAAAATCCTGAAGTCCCACGGCGACGGCGGGGCGCCATCCCTGTTCGCCCAGAATCTGATAGCGCATATCCAGCGACCGGTCCGAGATGAAGTCCTCGTTTCGGTAGTCGCTGACCCCGTTCACCCGGGAATAGCGCAGAACCGTGGTCAGGCCGGGCAGGACCTGAAAGCCGACATTGGCGCGCCGTCCGAAATCCGACCACGAGATGGCGGCGCTGAGCGAGCCGTCCGGCATCACCTCGGCGGTTGGCGTGTCGATGCCGCCGGGCAGGCCATAGGTGGACAAGGTGCGGCCCAGCAGCGGTTCGGCCACGGCAGTCGAACTGACCGATCCCAGCACCATCGCGACAGGCAGCGTCGTCACCAGAAGGCGGCGGACAAGCGGAGATCGGCGCATCGGGTCAGCTCCTCCCATTCGGATTCGGGCGATCATAACGATGCCGCGGCTCGATTGCATCCCGCCAGCGGCAGATCGCGGACCGGGTGCGGCTTCCGGGTCGCAGGTCGCGGGCCGTCGCAGGTCACTCACCGGGTCGGGGTGTCGGTCGATGCGTCGCCCGAAACGCTGGGCGGCGTCGAGGGAAGCCGCAGCGCGGGGGCGGGAACGCCGCTGCTGCCGGTGCCGCCGCCCGCCTCTGATCCGGCCGAGGCGTCCGGCGCGGGCGGCATCTCGCCCGTGCCTTCGCTTGCGGCCGGAGTTGCTGAGGCGGCGGCGGGCCTGGGTGCAGGCTTGGTCGAAGCCGGTTTGGGGGCCGCGGCACGGGCGGCTTTCGGCGCCGCCGGGGCCGGGGCCTTGACGGCCGCGACGGCCTGGGCGACCTCGGCCGATGCGGGCCCCGCGCAGCCGCGGTTGGTGCGGCCCGAGACGGTAAGGGCCGCGGTCATCGGGAAACGCTGGCCGGACATGTCGTCACGACAATCATCGCCGCGTACCGTCAGCACGAAGGGCCGTCCGCCCAGCACGCCGATATACTCCACGCCTTCGGCGAAGGCGATCCGGTTCACCCGCACGGCGCGGCCCTTCTGGTTGTCGGGCGTCCGGTAGATCGCGGTCGAGCCCGCTGCATCCACGGCCCAGAACGGCTCGTTTCCGCGGGCGCTGAAGGCGGCGGTGTTGTAGGTCTCGGGGTTGACGGTCGCGACCGGTGTCTTGCCACCGCCCGTCTCGATCGGCGCCTCCAGCGGCGAGACATCGGGCGGCCCCTTGTGACCCTGGGCCGCGGGTTCCTGCTGACTGCCCGAGCCGGGCAGGCCGGTGCCCTCGCAGGCGGCCAGCGTCAGGGTCATGGATGCGATGAAAGCGAGACGCGAAAACATCGGGCGGCCTTTTCAGTTTGTTGGATCACTGCTGCCCAAGCGTTAGCAATGCCACGTCGCCGGAGCAAGCGCCGCGACCCATTGCCGCATCATGGCGGCGGGCTGCCGCCGGTGGTGGCCGGGCGCAAACTCGGCCCCGGACCGGACCGGCCGAACGGCTTGATGCGGACAGGCTGCGGACCCTCACGGTGTTGAGCCATCGTGTCTAGGCTTCGCAGGTCACGCCGATGATGCGCCTCATGCGCTGTCGGCGTTTCCGTGACCATGGGGCTTGCCCTTGTCGTCAGCATTGTGGTGTCCGTAGAGATCGGCGTCATCGTGGGCGCGGTCCTCGTGCTCGAACTCCAGACTGGAATGGGTGATGCCGAAATCCTGTCTCAGCCGGTCCTTGATCGCGGACTTGATGCCTTCGCTTTCGTCCCATCCCTGGGCGGTCAGGACGACGTGGCAGTCCAGCGCGACCTCGTGTTCCTGCATCTGCCACAGATGGACGTGATGCAGGTCCGCAACGCCGTCGACGTCGCGCATCGCCCTGACGACCGCCTCGTTGTCGATGTCGGGCGGGCTGCCCAGCATCAGCGTCCGTGCCGGGCCGCCGATTTCGGTGAAGGCCAGATAGAGGATATAAAGCGCGATGCCGATGGTGATGGCCGGATCGACCCACCGCATGTCGTAGAGGATGATCAGCGTGCCGCCGACGACGACCGCGACCGAAGCTGCCGCGTCCGAAAGGTTGTGCAGGAAAAGCGCGCGGATGTTCACGCTGCCCTTCATCATCGAATAGGTCAGCATCGCCGTCAGGGTGTCGATCACCAGCGCGATGCCCCCCAGGATGACGACCGTCCAGCCCTGCACCTGCGGGGGGTCGATCATCCGCATCCCGCCTTCGTAGATGAGGTAGAATCCGATCAGGATCAGCGTCGTGTAATTGATCAGGGCCGCCACGATCTCGATCCGGCCATAGCCGAAGGTCATGCTGGCATCGGCCGGCCGGCGGGCGATCTTGCGGGCCGCGAATGCGATCACCAGCGACGCCATGTCCGAGAAATTGTGCAGCGCGTCTGCAATCAGCGCGAGACTGCCCGAAAGAATGCCGCCGACGATCTGCGCGACGGTCAGGATCCCATTGGCCCAGATCGCGATCGATACCCGACGATCGCCTGAATCGGGGTCGATATGCGGGTGGGCGTGATCATGCGGCATGATGGATCCATCTTCTGGCGGGACGGTTCATCACATCACTTCCTCAAGCGCCAGCAGCAGCAGGAAGCCGACGAAGAACATCGCCGCGACCCAGGGCCGGTCGGGTATTTCATGGGCCTCGGCCAGCAATTCCTCGGTCACGAGGTAAAGCAGCGCGATCAGGCCGAAGCTGAGAAAGGCAGTAATATACTGGTCCGGAAACCCGGCAATCGGTGTCGCGACCAGCGCGCCCAAGGGCAGAAACACCAGCAGGGCCACGACGGTCAGGATGATCCTGATCCGCGATTGCGTCGTCTTTGACAATTCCGTGACAATGGCCAGCCCCAGGAACAGAATCTCGACGCTCAATGCGATCGTCAGCAATATTCCGGCCTGCCCGCCTGCCGCGAAGGCGATCCCCAGAACCAGCCCGTCGATCAGAAGATCCACCCCGACCAGTGTCAGGAAACCGGCCGGCCCCTTGATGACCCGTTCCAGCTGACGGATCCCCAGCATGACCGCGATGCCCGCGAATCCACCGATGATCGTCACGAACGGAGACCCGCTATGGGCGATATCCGGCATGATTTCACCGGCGGCGGCGGCAAAGACCACGCCTGCGGCAAAGTGCTGGATGGCGCTGACAAGGACCGCCCCGGGCCGCAGGTTGACCGCGATGACCGCCGCCAGCAGCGTGACGGCGGCGGGAATCAGGGTATAGGCCCAGGCGGCGTTCATCCTTCGTCTCCATGCACTGCCTTGTGATGCTCGCCATGGGCATCGCGCAGGATCTTCACGCCGCCCCACAGGAACACCCCGGCGATGCCGACGCCGACGGCCAGATCGGGCCAGTTGTCACCCAGCCACCAGACCAGTCCTCCGGCAAGAAGGATGCCGCCATTTGCGGCAAAATCGTTCCAGCTGAAGGTGTTCGCGGCCCGCACATTGACGTCGGGTTCCTTCAGCCGTGATAAAAGCCAGACACAGATCACGTTGACCACGGCCGCAATCACCGACATCGCGATCATCAGCCCGCCCAGCGGTTCGGACCCGGCGTAATAGCGCCGGACGGCATCGACGAGGACGCCGACCGCGAACAGCAGCAGCATTCCGCCCGAAACGTTGGCGGCCGCCCGCTTCCATTTGCCGGCGCGTGACACCGCGAACAGGCTGATGGCGTAGACGACCGTGTCGGAGGTGTTGTCCAGCCCGTTGGCGATAAGACCGCTAGAATCCCCGATCGCGCCGGTGACGAAGAATCCGATTGCGATGGCGAGGTTGAGCAGCAGAACGATCCACAACACACGGCGCTGCTGTTCGTTCTTTTCGTCGATCGTCTCGGCCAATTTTCCTGTCCCCATGCGACGTTATGGTTCGGGGAACGCTACGGGCCCGGAACGGGTTCCGGCTTGGCGCGTGGTTCGCCGGTCCTGCCGCACAGCCGGATGCGCCCGGCCGAAGGGAAGGCGGCGCCCGTTTTCGGGGCGCCGCCGTCGAAGTCGTCCGGTTTGACGCGCTTGCGCGACCGCCGCGGCTACTGTCCTTTGATCGCGTAGTTCATCACCGAAAAGATCTCGTTCTGCTCCATCACGCCGCCGAACAGATGCGCCCAGGGACCGCGCGCGAACAGCGCCACGTCTTCGCCGGAATGGGTTTCGGAACTTGTCGGCAGCAGCGCCTGCTGCATGTAGTCGCGTCCCTCGGCCTCGTCCGCCGAAACCTCGGGCCGGGATCCTGACCAGGTGCCGTCGGCCTGTTCCTGCATGACCGAGCCCGGACCATTGAGATATCCGGCGACGGTATAGGGCTTGCCATCATCGCCCAGTGCCGGTTCGGCCAGCGCCTCGGTGCCGGCCTCGTCGATCTGCCTGCAAAGGCCGGTGATCGAGGAGCCGCGGCCGCAATAGCCGTTGAAGGCGATGGCGTGTTCGTGGTCGGCGGTGACGATGATGAGCGTGTCTTCGGGATTTGTCAGTTCGATGGCGCTGGCGACCGCATCGGCGAAGGCCTTGCCGTCCGTCACCGTGCGATAGAGATTGCCGCCGTGGTTGGCGTGATCGACCCGGCCGGCCTCGACCATCATGTAAAAGCCCTGGTCGTTCGCGGACAGCGCGTTGATCGTGGTCGCGGTCATTTCGGCAAGCGAGGGCTCGCCGCTGCGATCGGCCTCGTATTGCATGTGGCTGGATTCGAACAGCCCGAGGATCGGCGCATTGCCGCTGGCCTGGAGCGCGGCGAAATCGTCGCTTGCGAACACCACCTGGGCGCCGGCGTCCCGCGCCTCCTGGACAAGATCGCGCCCGTCGGTGCGGCGGCCCGGCTGACCCTCGGCATCGGTTGCGTCCTGGGGAAGGAAATGCCTGCGACCGCCGCCCATGGCGACATCGACGACGCCGTTCTTCATCTGGTCAAGAAGCTGAACCGCGATATCGGGCTGGGCGCAGCCTTCGGGAATGTCGGAATTGTCTTCCCAGTCGCGGTTGGCGGTGCGCGCATAGACCGCCGCCGGCGTGGCATGGGTGATGCGCGCCGTCGAGACGACGCCAACGGACTTGCCTTGCTCGGCGGCGATTTCGGCAAAGGTGCGGACGCCGTTCTCAAGTCCGGCCGCGCAGTCGCTGACGGCGACGTTTTCAGTGACGTTGATCAGATCGTTTTTCGTCTTGATGCCGCTGTTCATCGCGCTTGCCGTGGGGGCGGAATCCGGGGTCTGCCCGTTTGTCGAATAGGTCTTGATCAGGGCGACATTGGGAAAAGCCTCGAACGGCTGGACATAATCGTCGCCCAGCCCGCCCTGCTGCTGACCGGCAAAGAGCCGCGAGGCATAGTTCGTGCCGACACCGTTGCCGTCGGCCACGAACAGGATGACGTTTTTCGCACGCTTGGTGTTGGGCTGGTTGGCAAGCCGTTCTTGCAGCGCCTCCTGGGCCTGCTGATACCAGGGCGACGACGCCTGCGGCAGGTTCTGCGCATTTGCGACGCTGGCGCCAAGGATTGACGCGACTGCCCATATCGATCCACGCATCTCGGTCTCCATCGATGTTGTTCGCCCGTGTTCTAGTCGGGCAGTGCGACATCTTCGTGACCATTCGCAGATGACTGCCATGAATGGGGGTGCATCAGGAGGATCAGCGTTCGAATCCGGGCCCGGCGCTGACCGGCAGCGGGCCTGTCAGGCGCCCATCTGGTCGTGCTGGGTGAGACATTCGGTGTGGTCGCGCAGCACCTCAAGCACCCGGCAGTCGGCGGTGCGCCCGCCGCTGCATTCGTGAACCATCCGCTTCAGTTCGGTGCGAAGCGCCTTCAGGCGCGCAAGGCGCTGTTCGACCTGTTTCAGCTGACGGCGCGCGATCGCATCCGCCTCGTCGCAGGATTTGTCGGGATGGTCGCTGAGATCCAGCAGCTCGCGGATCACGTCCAGCGGAAAGCCGAGCTGCCGCGAGTGGCGGATGAAGGACAGGCGGTCGAGTTCGGCATCGCCATAGCGCCGCTGCCCGCCCCCGGTCCGGCCCGGTTCCGGCATCAGCCCGATCTGTTCGTAATACCGGATGGTCTGCACCTTGGTGCCGGTCTTTTTCGCCAGACTGCCGATCGTCAGCATCATCGCCTCCGTAAAAGGTAAAGTAGTTGTAGGTTTCGAGCGACGGATTTGCAAGTGCCGGCTAGCGGGCGCGCGTGACGTGTTGTCGCAGCAGCCGTGCTTGAACCTCCAGCCACCAGAGGCTTTATGCGACAAGTCGAGCCGGGAATCGGGCCGCGGCCATGCTGTCGGGCGTCCGGTCGCGGCGCCGGGCATTCGCGGGCACCCTGGCGCGCCCGGCCTCGCCGGTCCGGAAATGCCCTATGGTTCAAAGGGCGCCGGTCGGCTAGAGGGCCGTCAGGCTGGTGATGTCCTTCGGGTCCGGAACCATCGACCGGCGAAGGTCTTCACGGGGTTTTCGAAAGGCTGAACGGGCAATCTGGGACAAACACGATCATGGAATTCCCTTCTCCGAACGGGCCCGGCTTGGTTGGAAGCCTTGCCGACCGATCGCTTTGCGGCAGCCGCCAGAACAGGGTGGCAACGGGTCTGTCCGCCGATTTCGATCTGAGGCCGTTTCTGGACATCTGGTCAGGATAAGATTATGGAAAAAAACAAGAAATCACTGACGATCGGAATCGCCGCGGCGCTTTTCGCGCTGGCAGCCGATCAGGCGACCAAGGCGCTTGTCGTCGCCAAGGCAGCCGCGCTCAGTTCCGGCGTCGCCGTCTTTCCCGGCTTCAACCTCGTCTTTTTTCGCAATGACGGCGTGACCTTCGGTCTGCTCGGCGGCGCGCCGTGGTGGAGCCTGGTCGCGGTGGCGCTTGCCGTCTGCGTCTGGCTGGCGGTTCTGATGGTGCGAACCCCCAGCCGGGTCGAGGCGCTGGCCTATGGCACGATCATCGGCGGCGCCGCCGGCAATATCGTCGATCGCCTGCGCCATCGGGCTGTGACGGATTTTCTGGATGTCTATATCGGCGCGGCGCATTGGCCCGCCTTCAACCTTGCCGACGTGTTCGTGGTCAGCGGTGTGGCGCTGCTGTTCGCGGCGCCATGGCTGAGCGGTCGGGCTCAGGCGTAGATGTCGATGGGCGTGCCGTTCTTCACCATGGCATAGATTTCCTCGATCTGGGCATCGGTGACCGAGATGCAGCCGGCGGTCCAGTCGCGCACATTCTCCGGATCGATGCCGGGACGCGGGCCGCCATGAATGAAGATGTCCCCGCCCGGAGACCGCCCGCGCGCCTCGGCAAAGGCGATGTCGGCCTCGTTGGGATAGGAAATCCCGATCGACAGGTGGAACAGGCTCTCGGGATTTCTGCGGTCTATGATATAGGATCCCTCGGGTGTCCGCCCGTCACCCTCGAACTGCTTGTGTCCCTCGGGTGCGAAGCCCAGCCCGATCGGATAGGTCTTCAATACCCGCTCCTTGCCATCGAGGAAAAGCAGCCGCTGCGCCTTGTACATTCGCAGCCGCGTCACTTCGGGCCCGCTATAGCTGCGGAACTTGCTGGCGCAGGCGGACAGGAAGGCAACCAGTCCCGAAACCACAAGCGCGCGTCGTGGAAGTTTGAAATTCGTCATGACGCGACGCTCCTCGTGTTCGGTTCCGGTTGCCTTCCAAGGCAAGCGGGGCGGGCCCGCCGGTTCAATGTCCGGGGGCAAGAACGCCGTCGGAAACCGGCCTGGCGGCGGGTTTTCCGCCCGAAGGCCTGGCGTCGGTCCGGTGCCCGTTCAGCAGTCTCAGCGCGTTGGCGACGACCACCAGCGAGACACCGACATCGGCGGCGATCGCGCCCCACATCGAGGCCATGCCAAGCACGGTCAACCCGACGAAAAGCGCCTTGGTCGCAAGCGAGATGCCGATGTTCTGGCGGATGATCCCCATGGTGCGGCGCGAATGGCCGATCAGCCACGGCACCCGGCCGATATCGTCGGTCATCAGGGCGATGTCCGCCGTCTCGATCGCCGCGTCCGAACCGACCGCGCCCATGGCGATGGCATAATTGGCCCGTGCCATGGCCGGCGCATCGTTCACCCCGTCGCCGATCATGGCGACCATGTCGTGCCGGGCGACCAGTTCTTCGATGGCCGTGACCTTGTCTTCGGGCAGAAGCTCGGCGCGGACCTCGTCGATGCCGACTTCCGCCGCGACCGCACGCGCGGTCCGTTCGTTGTCGCCGGTCAGCATGACGATGGTCTTCACGCCCTGTGCATGAAGCCGCGCGACGATGCCCTTCGCGTCCGGGCGGATGCGGTCGCGCAGTTCAAGGACGCCGGTGACCCCGGCCTCGTCTCCGACAGCCACAAGCGTGCTGCCCGCGCCTTCGATCCGGTCGCGCAATTCCTTGGGAATGATGCCGTCGAAGCCTTTTTCCTTGGCGAAGCGATCCGAGCCGAGCCAGACGGAACGACCGCCCGACCGCCCTTCGAGGCCGCGCCCCGGCACCGTCCGCGTATCATCGGCGGCAGAGACCGCGATGCTGTCGGCTTCGGCACGGGCAAGGATGGCGCGGGCCAGCGGGTGCGAGGACCGTGCTTCAAGTCCCGCCGCCACCGACATCAGGTCACGCGCCGAGGCGCCGCCCAGCGGATGAACCGCCGCCACCTCGGGTTCGCCCATGGTAATGGTTCCGGTCTTGTCCATCGCCAGGGCCGTGGTGCGGCCCGGCGCCTCGACATAGGCGCCGCCCTTGATCAGAACCCCGGCACGCGCGGCAGAGGTCAGCGAGGCGACGATGGAAACCGGGGTCGAGATGACCAGCGCGCAGGGACATGCGATCACCAGCAGGACGAGCGCGTTGTAGAACCAGTAGTCCCAGGCCCCGCCGAAGACCAGCGTCGGCACGGCCGCGATCAGGATCGCCAGCACCATCACGATGGGGGTGTAGATGCGGGCGAACTTGGCCACCCACTGCTCGACCGGTGCGCGGCGCGCATGGGCGTCGCCGACCATGCGTATGATCTTGGCCAGGACCGTGTCGCTGGCGGCCTTGGTCGCCCGAACCGTCAGCGTGCCCTCGCCATTGATGGTGCCGGCATAGACATCCTCGCCCGGTTCCTTCGGCACCAGCGCGCTTTCGCCCGTGATCGGTGCCTGGTTGACCGCGCCCACGCCCTCGGTCACCTCGCCGTCCAGGGGAATGCGGTCGCCGCCGCGCACCACGAAGCGGTCGCCCACGGCCACCTGGGCCGCAGGGACATCGGCCTCGGTCCCGTCATCGCGGATCACCCGCGCCGTCGGCGGCGCAAGATCCAGAAGCGCCGAGACCGCGTTGCGCGCGCGCCCCACGCTCCAGCTTTCCAGGTAGAGAGAGAGCGAGAAGAAGAAGGCCACCGTCGCCGCCTCGAAATAGGCGCCCAGAAGGATCGCGCCGGAAACCGCGACGATCATCAGCAAATTCATGTCCGGTGACATCCGCCGGGCCGAGGACCAGGCCTTGGGCGCGACCAGCCATGCGCCGAAGACGATGGCCAGGAAAAAAGCGCCGATCTCGATCAGCGGCATCGGTGTCTCGCCGTGGTCCGAAAAGATTCGCACCAGACCCGCAGTGCCGGATTCCACGCCATGCCAGATGAATCCCAGAGCCCAGAACCCGCCCGAAAGCGCGGTGAAGAATTTCTGCCGCTTCAGGTGCGCGGCCTGATCCTCGGCCGCGTTCTCGGAACTCCAGGGCCTCGCGCTCATCCCGGTGCTTGCAACCAGCTTGGTCACTTCGTCATCCGAAATCGTGTCGGCGCTGTCGAGAATGGTCATGCGACCATTGATGACATCGAAGGCCAGATGCTCGGCACCGCCGATCTTCGGGCCGACGACCTTGTTCAGGATCGCCACTTCCTCGACGCAATCGAGACCGGAAACCTGAAAGCTTCTTCCCGCCGCGGAGGAGGGCGGCGGCGCCGGGACGACGCTGCTTGCCGCCTGGCTGCCGCAGCAGGCGCCGCCGCCATGATCGTGGCTGTGGGCCTGAGCATGTGAATGGCCGGCGTGATCGTGCTTGTGATCTTGATCATGATTGTGATCGTGATCCTGTGCGTGATCGTGCTTGTGATTGTCGGATGGCATGAACTGACCTCGGGATTCGATGAGTTCAGCAGAAGATAGTCCCTACAGCAACTGTAGCTTCAAGGCATAATTCGGCCTTGCCGGAATTTTTCCTGTCCGTTCACACTCGACACAAACTTGACCGCTGGCAGGCTTGTGAGTCAGGGGTTCAAATGCAACAAGGATACCGACAAGGTTCATCACGCAGGAAAACGACCCAGATGAAAAGAAAACCTTACTTTGTCCTGGCGACGGTTCTGGTCAGCACCGCTTGCACCAGCATGACACCCAGAACGCAGGTTGCCGAAACCGCGCCCGACGCCCTTCCGCCCGAACTTTACGCGCTTGCCGCGCCGGGACAGGACATCGCCTCTGCGCGCCTTCTGCCGCAGGACAACTGCTATTGGTACGAACATCGCGGACAGGTCGAAACCACGCTTCTTCCCCTGACGACGGCCGATGGCCGTCCCATCTGCAGGCAACCGCGAGCCTGACCCCGCCGGGGCATAGGCCCCGGCCGGCGATCCGGGGATGGGACCGGCCCCGGCTTCAGGACGTCACGCTGTCCGAGGCTGAATACAGGAACGCGGTCGAGCCGAGTTCCACCAGCGGATAGAGATCGTTGATATGCACCATGACCATGCGCACGCAGCCGGAACTGGCGCGGCTGCCGATGCTTTTGGGGAACGGCGTTCCGTGGATGCGCAGCATGGTGTCCCTGTCGCCGACATACAGATACAGGGCGCGCGACCCAAGCGCGTTCTCGGGTCCGGGCTCCATCCCGTTTTCAAACTTCGCGTAGATTTCAGGCTCGCGTTCGATCATGTTCTGGGTCGGGGTCCAGTGCGGCCATTCGACCTTGCGCTTGATCGTGTAGACGCCCGGTTCATACAGGTCGCCGCGCCCGATCGCCACGCCATAGCGCATCGCGGTTCCGCCGGTCTCGATGTGATAAAGATATTTCGCCACCGCATCGACATGGATATCGCCCGGGACAAGCCCGTCATTCGCCACGACCCGCTGGGGCAGATAGCGCGGGTGCAGACCCCACGGATTGGTCGTGGCCGCATCATAGCCCGGCGGCGTGACCTCCGCGTCCCAGGCGGCCTTCTGGGCGGCATCCGGCCAGGTGCTGGCAAACAGGGGGCCAGATATTGACGCAGAGAACAATGTCGTGGTTGTCTGGATGAAGTGTCGTCTCGTCAGCATCTTTTGCCCTTCCTTGGTCGTTCGATATCGTCAATGCCTGTGACATCAATGAAGTGATCGTTGCCCAAAAGTCCAATACCCCTGCGGCAATCTCGATTTGGTCCCGTTCCGATAAAACCTGCAGCGGCCAGAGGTTCAACAAAAACTCGCGTGATCCGGGCATGAAGCTGAAAAAAATTTCAGACCTGTTGCCGCCGCCCTGGCCGATCCCCGTCCCGTCCTGGACAGGCGCCATGTCCGTGTCGCCTGGTCGAATTCATCCCGACGCCGGGAGACAGCGACGCCGATCTTGCCGCGGATCGGGCGCCGAAAGCCTGCGACACCATGTCACGTCCGCCCCTGAAGCTGCGTCTTTTGCAAGAGCGCGATCAACTCGTTGAACTTTGCGCGTTGTTCGTCCGGTTCGCCGCTGGCGATCGCGGCCTCGACGCAATGTCGGGCATGGTTTTCCAGAAGCATCCGTTCGACCCCCATCAGCGCCGAATGAACGGCCGCGGTCTGTGACAGGATGTCCACGCAATAGCGATCCTCCTCGACCATGCGGGCGATACCACGGACCTGACCTTCGATCCGCGCAAGACGATCGAGCGCGCGCTGCTTGTTCGGTTTCATCGCCGCCATCGTGGAACCCGATCCCCACCATGGGGTTTGGGGATACATATAGTGGGTATTGGTATAACGCAACGAAAAGGGGATCAATTCGTCATGAAGAAGACCAATGAAGGCCATGGGGGCGGGGGCGGAATGGGTTACGGCCGCTTTGCCGCGATGATCGCCACGTCGACGGTGGTGATGTTCGGTCTGATGTATCTCAACACCTATCTGCTTTCGCATGTGTTCTGGTCGGAAACGCGGGCCTACATGGCGCTGCTGATGGGGGCCACGATGGCGGTCATCATGCTGGCCTTCATGCTGTCGATGTATTCCAGCAAGTCTCTGAACATCGCCATTTTCCTGGGCGCGGGCGTGGTCTTCGGCGTTTCGCTGTGGCTGGTGCGCAGCCAGTTCACGGTGGGCGACACAAGCTACATGCGCGCGATGATCCCGCACCATTCGATCGCGATCATGACATCGAGCCGGGCCGATATCTCGGATCCGCGCGTGCGCAAGCTGGCCGACGAGATCATCTATGCCCAGGACAAGGAAATCGCCGAGATGCGGTATCTGATCGCCGACATCGAAGCCTCGGGCGATGCGACCCAGCAGGAAAATCCCCCGGCGGCCCAGGTCGTCAGCGTCGATCAGGCCCTGTCCTCGGCCGAGGTCAGCGTCCTTGATCCGGAATTCCTGACCAATGATGACATCGCGCAGATATTCCCGAACGGCGCGGCCTGCACCTTCACCTACACCGAAACCAGCCAGCCTGTCCTGGCGATCGGTCAGGATGGCGCGGCCCTGACCAAGATCAGCGGCAACTTGATCCGCCTGGACGCGGAGGATGCCGCCGCGGTCGCGACGGGGCCGGCCCTGACCACCGCGGGCATGGCCATGCGGGTCAGCGCGCCCGG
>NZ_DHXG01000095.1:12783-21422 GCF_002413585.1 Paracoccus sp. UBA5162 | reverse complement strand
TGACCGACCGCGGTGACGGCAAGATCGTTACAAGGGTCGGTCGCGGGCCTATAAAGGAGATCAGGTGGCTGGCCGGCGCGGATTTCAGTCCAGACCAAACATGAAGGAGATCACCTTGTCAGAGACCCGTCGCCCCTCTTTGGCGGATCAGGTTTACGATCAACTGCTGGCGACAATTCTCGAAGAGAAATACCCGGTGCAAAGTCGGCTGCCCGCCGAAGACGTCCTGGCCCAGAATTTCGGCGTCTCCAGACCGATCGTGCGCGCGGCGCTTTCGCGCCTTCGCGATGACGGGATCGTCCAGTCGCGACGCGGCTCTGGCAGCTATGTCCTGCGCCGGCCCGACCGGCAGCTCATCAGTTTCATTCCGCTGGAATCCGTCTCGGGCGTCCAACGCTGCTACGAATTCCGCATCGACGTGGAAGGGGCGGCCGCCGCATGGGCGGCACGGCGCCGAGACGAAGATGATCTTGCCGCGATGGATCACGCCTATGAGGTGATGAAGCAAGCCTATGAACAGAACGCTCTGGGTGTCGAGGCAGACCAGATGCTTCACCTTGCCGTGGCGCGTGCCTCGAAGAACCCGTTCTTCGCTTCGGTTCTCGAATCGCTTGAAGAACAGATCGCCTTTGGCGTGAAGCTGTCGCGATCCCTGACCCTGCTGGATACGCCGGTGCGTCAGGAACGGGTGCTGGCTGAACATCGAGCCGTCCTGGACGCGATCCGGCTGCAGCAGCCAGAGGTCGCCAAGGCCGCCATGCGCCATCATATTACCGCCGCCAAGGACCGGATGTTCGTTGGCAAACCGGAAAAGGACCGATCGTGAAAACATCGCGGTCGGCCTTGCCCGAAGACCGGCGTCCCGGACCCCTGGGCCACGAGGCCGATCTCAGCTTCCGACCAGGTCGCCGCCATTGGGGTGCAGAACCTGGCCGGTGAAATAGGACCCGTCATCGCAGGCCAGAAACAGCATGGCAGAAGCAACCTCGTTGGGCTGGCCGGGACGGCCCAGCGGTGAGGACTTGCCGAAATCCTTCACCTTGTCCGGTGGGAACGAGGCGGGGATCAGCGGCGTCCAGATCGGTCCGGGGGCAACGCCGTTCACGCGAATCCCCCTGGGCGCCAGCTTGGACGACATGGCCCGCATGAAGGACAGGATCGCACCCTTGCTGGACGCATAGTCGATCAGCAGATCCTGGCCGCGATAGGCGGTCACAGAGGTGGTGCAGATGATCGATGCGCCCTTCTCCAGATGCGGCAGCGCTGCCTGAACCATGAAGAACTGTCCGCCCAGATTGGTTCGGAAGGTGCGAAACAGCTGGTCTTCGGAGATTTCGGTGACGTCCTCTCTTGCGTGCTGTTCGGCCGCGTTGCAGACCACAACATCCAGGCGTCCGAACTCGTCCAGGGTCTGGCGTGCCACGTCTTCGCAGAACGACTTGCTGCCCACGTCTCCCGCCAGCAACAAAGCCTTGCGGCCCTCGTCCTTCACCAGACTGCGTGTCTTTTCCGCGTCGTCATGTTCGTCCAGATAGACGATCGTCACATCGGCGCCTTCCCGCGCGAACAGGACCGCGGTCGCGCGTCCGATACCGGAATCGCCGCCGGTGATGATCGCCACCCTGTCCTTCAGTCGTCCCGACCCGGGATGGCGCGGCATGTATTCCGGGGGCGGGTCCATGCGGGATTCGATCCCCGGCTGACGGTCCTGGGTGTCCATCTTGTCAAGATCCTTCGGATGCATCCTTGTTCTCCTTTCATGTTGCCAGACCCGCATCCACGCGCGCGGACGACATTCTTCCTGCTTTCAGTCCTTGGCCACCATTTGCTGCAGCCCGTCGATCACGCCATCGGAAAGGGTCTGCCGCTCTTCCTGCAGGGCCAGCGCCGGGCAGCGGGACTTCAGCCTCGCGGCCATGTCGCCCATCGAAAACCCGCCGGATGCCTCGATTTTGCGAAGCTCGGTCCAGGTGACCGGGACAGCGACCGGCGCGCCCGCGCGCGCGCGGACGGAATAGGGGGCGATGGCCGTCGCGCCGCGTTCGTTGCGCAGCCAGTCGATGAAGATGCGCCCCTTGCGACGGGCCTTCGACATGGAGGCTGTGAACCGTTCGGGTTCGCGCGATGCCATCGCATGGGCAAAGGTCTTGGCAAACAGCTTGACCGTGTCCCAACCCCGTGTGCGGCGCAGCGCGGTCCAGACGTGAACGCCCTTGCCACCGGTCACGATGACGCCCGTCTTCAGCCCGATCCCTGCCAGGGCCTCGCGAAGGTCGAAGGCCGCGGCACGCACCGCGTCCCAGCCCAGCCCCTCGTCGGGGTCCAGATCGAAGACCAGGCGGTCGGGCCTGTCCAGACGATCGCGACGCGCCCCCCAGACGTGGAATTCCAGCGTGCCCATCTGCGCCGCCGCGACCAGTCCGCCGGGGCCCGTGGCATAGAGATACCGGGCCGCATTCCCGTCGCTTTCGCCGATTTCGACGCGGCCCAGTTCGCGGGGCATCCCGCCGGTGTCGTGCTTCTGGAAAAAACATTGTCCGTCGATCCCCGAAGGGCAGCGGAACAGAGACAGCGGACGCTGACCGATCAGCCCGATCATGCGTTCGCCGACACGATCATAGTGGCGCGCCACATCGCCCTTGGTGCAGCCCGCTTCCGGAAAGACCCTGCGACCCTCATGGGTGACGCGGATGCCGCGAATCCCGGTTTCCTCGTTCTGTTGCATCGGTTCCTCCAACCGGACCTGATCGGCGGTCTTGTCGTGGCGCAATCCCAGGAACGCGCCGTGACGGATATGGCCGTCGGCGGTGAATTCGGTGAACTCGACTTCGGCCACCAGGTCAGGGCGCAGCCAGGATGCGCCACGCGCGATGGCCGCGGGCACATCACCGACCGGCGGGGTCTTGCGGGGGGTGAAGGCGGCAGACAGATCCTTCATCGAGGCCTCGGAAAAGCCTGTGCCGACGCGACCCTTGTAGCGCAGCTTGCCGGCTTCGTGCGAGGCTACCAGAAGCGATGCGAACGGCCGCCCCTTCTTGTCCGAGGGGCTGAATCCCACGATCACGAATTCCTGCCGTCGCGTGCACTTGGTCTTCAGCCAGGTCTTGGCGCGTCCACCGCGATAGGGTGCGTCGAGACGCTTTGACACCGTGCCTTCGCCCCCGGCCTCGCAAGCCGCGGCGAAGATCCGGGCGCCGTGGCCGATGACGTGGTCGCTTGTCCGCAGCGCGCCGCCGGCCGGCAGACCCGCCAGCAAGCCGGCCAATCGTTCGCGCCGCTCGATCAGGGGCGCGTCGGTCAAGTCGGTGCCGTCCACGCGCAGCAGGTCAAAGGCGAAAAAGACCAGATCGCCCCCCTCCTTGAGTGCGCGTTGCAGCGATGAAAAGGCCGATTGCCGAATCCGATCGGCCATCACCTCGCCGTCGATCAGGGCGGTGTCGCAGGGCAAGGCGTCGAACGCCGTGGCCAGGCGGCCGAAACGATCCGTCCAGTCCTTGCCCGAGCGGGTATAGAGCCGCGTCCCTCCGCCGCCCAGCGCGGCAAGGCATCGGTAGCCGTCGAACTTCGTCTCGTGCAGCCAATCGTCACCCTCGGGTGGCTTGTCGACCAGCGTGGCAAGCTGCGGCGTGGTGAAGGCCGGCCGTTTGCCCCGGCGTTTTCGATCCGCGGCCGCGGATGCGACCGGACCGACCGCGGCCGCGATCCGTTTCATCGGGCGGCCGGTCCTGACCGAGACGTCGAACTGGTCGGTCAACGCGTCCGGTTCCTCCCCTGCGTCGTCGTCGATCTCCTTGATCAGCAGCCAGTTTTCCCGCTTGTCATCGGGCTTTCGCTGCATCCGCACCAGGGTCCATCCGCCGTGCATCCGGCTGCCCTGAAGCGTGAATTTCAGCTTGCCCTTCTTCAGGCCCTGCCCGAAATTCTCCTGCGCCGACCAGGTGCCCTCGTCCCACAGCATCACCGTTCCGGCACCGTATTCGCCTTTGGGGATCGTGCCTTCAAAGCCGGCATAGTCGATCGGATGATCCTCGGTCCGGACCGCAAGGCGTTTTTCGCGCGGATCGGAGGAAGGGCCCTTGGGGACAGCCCAACTGAGCAACACGCCATTCCATTGCAGCCGGAAATCGTAGTGCAGGTGGGAGGCGGCATGTTTCTGCACGATGAAGCGGTGATTGTCGTCTGCGGCAGCCGGAATCCGGCCTATCGGCTCGCCGGTGCGGGTGAAATTGCGCTTGTCGTTGTATTCGGCCAGAGGGTCGGCCGGCCGAGCGTCGCGGCGGGTCATCACGACGCCTTCTTGCGCTTCGGCTTCTTGCTGTCGGCCGCCCGCGCGGTCTTCAGGCTCTGTTTCAGCGCGCTCATCAGATCGACGACCTTGTCGCCGCCGGCAACTTCACGTTCGGCGTCGTCGCGGACTCGTGGGGCTTTCTTGTCCTTTCGCTTGGCCTCCAGCAGATCGCGCAGCGCCGCGGCATATTTGTCGGTATAGGCGGTGGCGTCGAAGGGCGCGGATTTGCGTTCGATCAGCGAGGTGGCAACCTCGACCAGTTCGACATCGGCGGGTGCATCCTCGATACCGGTAAAAATCTGATCGGCCTCGCGCAGTTCGTTTTCGTAATGCAGCGATTCCATCAACAAGCCGTCGCCACAGGCCTTGACGGCGGCAAGATATTCCTTGCCGCGCATCGTCACCTGGCCCAGCCCGACCTTGTTCGTCTGCCGCAGCGCGTCGCGCACGACGCGATAGGCATCCTCGGCCAGATCGTCGGAAGGGACGATGTAGTAGGGCTTGTTGAAGTAGATCGGCGGTATATCGCGAAAATCGACGAACTGAACCAGTTCGAAGGTCTTTTTCGTCTCCAGCTTGATCGCGTCGATTTCTTCGGGGTCGATCAGCAGATATTCGTCATCCCCGATCTCGTAGCCCTTGACGATTTCGGCCGCATCCACTGGTCCGATCTCGGGCACGGTCTTTTCATATCGCACCTTCTTGCCCGAAGGCCGGTGAATCTGGCGAAATGACACGCGGCCATCGGGTTTCGTGGCCGAATAGATCTCGACGGGGATGGCGACCAATGACAGCCGAAGCTGACCCTTCCACAATGCGCGCGGTGCCATTTCCGTCCTTTCCCTCGGGGTCCACGAGAATGATCAAAGGCATTTCGGAAGAATATACGCCTTGCGCGGCGCGATGGTTCCTGAACCGGCCCCCATTTGGACCGTTTCTTCCGGCGCCGGAATGGGCGCCTGCCGTCGCCCCGCAGTCAAGGACGGGACTGCCGTTCGCGTGAGGCATATTGCCGGCCGCGACAGGGGTCAGCGCCTGCCGATCCGGGCAAACAGGCGGGCGAAAACGCCCGCCGGACTTTCGAAGATACAGGCCGCCTGGTGGCCGCAGGGCCGGCGCGGTCCAGAGATGGACTGCCCCGCCCCGATGCGCGCTACCAGATCGCGCGCTCGCGATCATGGAACCGCCGTGCAGCGACCTTGACGAAGGCATCGGGGTCCAGGTCCACGACACCCTCATCCCTGGTGACGCCCGCCGCATCCAGAAGCGGTTTCGCCGCATCCTCGGCCGCGATCGCTTTCAGATGCGCGAAGGCGTCCGAGACGAAATCGATCGCCGGCTTGTAGCTGGCCAGCGCCCGTGCGTCCTCTGACCCGATCACCAGGGCGATCGCATCCAGAAGAACCGATGGCGTGGCGGCAAGTTGCGCCTCGGCATGGCCACGCTGCCTTGCGATCATCACCGCCACGCCGCCGGCCGCTTCGACCGCTTCACGAATGGCCTTGGCGCGCGCGGAATCGCCCCCGGCGCCGATGACAATCCCGACCTTGCGGCCCGCGAGGCTGGGCTTCGACCGCTTCAGGATCGACAGCGCGTCCGAGGGCGGCATGTCGATCGGGGCCCGCTGCGGCGTCGCGGCCTCGGGCAGATCTTCGGCCAGGCCGCGGGCCACGGCGCCGGCGAGATCTTCGTCGATCACCCGCAGATGACCCAGAATCCGGCTGCGGACATGATCCAGTCCCACGTTCGACAACTCGAAGGTGATCGCCTCGGCGATGTGGCGCTGTTCGACCTGGGTCTGGCTGCGATAGAACAACCGCGCCTGGCTGTAGTGATCGCCGAACAATTCGGGCCTGACGCGCAGCTTGGCATCGGGCGAGTTGCCCAGATCGGTCATCGCAGGGGCGGTGGCAAAACCCCGATCCACGGCGCGCGGACCGCCGTCCTCGCCGGCTTCGGCAAGACTGTTGGGTTCATAATTGGCCCGTCCCTTGGGCACCGCCATCTGCATCATCCCGTCACGCTGGAAATTCTGCATCGGGCATTTCGGGGCATTGATCGGCAATTGATGGAAATTGGCGGTTCCCAGCCGCGATTTCTGGGTGTCCAGATAGCTGAACAGCCGCCCCTGCAACAGCGGATCGTCGGTAAAGTCGACGCCCGGCACCACATGCGAGGGACAGAAGGCCGCCTGCTCGGTCTCGGCAAAGAAGTTGTCGGGATTGCGATCCAGCACCATCCGGCCGACGACGCGCACCGGGATATCCTCTTCCGGAACAAGCTTGGTCGCGTCCAGGACGTCATATGGCTGCCGGGCGGCCCAATCCGCGTCAAAGACCTGGATGCCCAGATCCCATTCGGGATGATCGCCGCGTTCGATGGCCTCCCACAGATCCTGTCGGTGATAGTCCGGGTTGGCGCCCGCTGTCTTGACCGCCTCGTTCCAGACCTGGCTCTGAAGCCCCAGCCGTGGCTTCCAGTGAAACTTGACAAAGGTGGACTTGCCCTCGTCATTGACCAGACGGAAGGTGTGGATCCCGAAACCCTCGATCATGCGGAGACTGCGCGGAATCGCCCGGTCGGACATCGCCCACATGATCATGTGCAGCGATTCAGGCATCAGCGAGACGAAATCCCAGAAAGTGTCATGGGCCGTGGCGGCCTGGGGATAGCCCCGATCGGCCTCCATCTTCACGGCGTGGATCAGATCGGGAAACTTGATCGCGTCCTGGATGAAGAACACGGGGATATTGTTGCCGACCAGATCGAAATTGCCCTCTTCGGTATAGAACTTGACCGCAAAACCCCTGACATCGCGGGGGGTGTCGACGCTGCCCGCCCCGCCCGCGACGGTGGAAAAGCGGGTAAAGACCGGCGTGCGGCCCTTCTTCGACAGGAATTGGGCGCGTGTCAGTTCAGGAATGGGATCGGTGCATTCGAAATAGCCATGCGCACCCGACCCGCGGGCATGCACGATCCGTTCGGGGATACGCTCGTGATCGAAGTGAAAGATCTTCTCGCGCAGGATGAAGTCTTCCAGAAGGGAAGGCCCGCGCGCGCCCGCCTTCAGGCTGTTCTGGTTGTCGCTGAGCGCGACGCCCTGATTGGTGGTCAAGGGCTTGCCGCCACGCTGATGCAGCTCGCCCGCCTCACCGCTCTTGTTGCTGGTGTCGGTCACGGCACTCTCCTGTCCTGATTTGTGATCCGGCATCCGCAAGGACGCCCGGCGAACAACGCAGGTGATGGCTGACCGTTCCCGCGAAAGACGAAATCCCGGATCAGCGGCGCCGCCCTTGTCCGGCGCCGACGCGCGCCGTGTCCGTGATCGGGCGATGCGAGACCGCCCGCAATGGTCGGTGGCGACGGAACGAAGCGCGCGCGGAGGGCGGGCCACGACCGCCCTTGGCATCGTCGGCGCGCGTCCTGGAAATGGTTGACTGATGCAAAAAATGCGAGCAACGTGCCTGCGGGGCCGACTCTCGCTCCGGCTAAAGCCTTTCGACACCGCCGTTTTTTCGACCGGACGGCGCATGGCGGAAAACTGCCCGGAACATGCGACCCCGCCGAACGGAAGGGGAGGAATGTCGTGACGGACATAACCAGTACCCGGGACATGCCACCCTCCGGCCGACATCCAAGCGACCTGCTGGAACCGATCCATCATTACAGCGACCGTGCCGCGCGAACCTGGCTTTACAGTTCCGTCTTCTGGCTGATGTTCGTCACCCTGGTCGGCCTGACCATCGCGACCGAGTTGATCGCGCCGAACATCTTTGCCGGCATCCCCTATCTGGTCTTCAGCCGGATCCGGCCGATCCACGTGAACGGGGTCATCTTCGCCTGGCTGTCGATGATGTATTTCGGCGGTGCCTTCTATGTCCTGCCGCGGCTTCTGGGCTTGCGGGAAATGTGGGGCGAAAGCCTTGCGGTCTGGATGGCGTGGGCGTGGAACCTGACGATGGCCGCGGGCTTTGCCGGGCTGTCGATGGGATATACCCAGGGGCGTGAATATACCGAACTGATCTGGCCGGTCGATGTGGCGGTGGTGGTCGTGCTGCTGATCAACATCTACATCATCCTGATGACGGTGCTGGCGCGGCGGATCAGGCCGCTTTACGTCACCGTCTGGTGGAGCGTCGCCAGCCCGATCTGGCTGGCCGCAGATTATTTCATCGTCAACGTGATGTGGCGGCCGGGCACGTTGCTGGGCAACGGCATTCCGGGGGCGCGGCTGTCCGGCGCGCTGGAAGACCCGCTGGCCGACGGAATGCTGAACTGGTGGGGAAACCACAACCTGTTCGGATTGTGGCTGACGCCGATGATGGTCGGGCTGATGTATTACTTCGTGCCC
>NZ_DHXG01000095.1:0-12449 GCF_002413585.1 Paracoccus sp. UBA5162 | reverse complement strand
CCACACCCTGTCGCTGGTGTCGTTCTGGGGCATCGCCTTCTTCTACACCGGGGTCGGGCACCACCATCTGTTGCAGGCGCCCATCCCCGGCTGGCTGAAGACCTTCGCCACCGTCAACTCGATCATGCTGCTGGTTCCGGTCTTCGCCTTCGTGGGCAATATCTGGCTGACCATGCGCGGCAACTGGGACAAGTTCTTCGTCAACATTCCGCTGCGCTTCATGCTGACCGGGTTCCTGTTCTATTTCCTGGTCAACGTGCAGGGCTCTTTCATGGCGGTGCCGGCGTTCAACAAGATGATCCACTTCACCAATTTCATCGTCGCGCACGCCCATCTGGCGCTGCTGGGGGCGTTCACCTTCTTCGGCATGGGGCTGATCGAATACATGGTGCCGCAGATGGCGCGGCGGCCGGTCTACAGCCGCAAGATTTCGGAATGGACCTACTGGCTGCTGCTGACGGGCTTTTTCGGCTTCTTCTGGGTGCTGACCATCGCCAGCTTCCTGCAAGGCGAAAGCTGGGCGCGGGGCGAGCCCGAGGTCAACGTTCTGGCGATGATCCGGCCGCAATATATCGGCCGCGCGATCTTCGGCGCGCTGATCGTGTTCTCGACCTTCACCCTGGCATGGAACGTCGTCGCCACCGTGTTCAGCGATACGAGCGCCGGCACCCGCCGCGCCTTCCGCCGTGCCGTGGCCCTGGAGCCGGGAGAGTAGCGACATGGACAACCGCAACCGCATCCCCGAACACCCCCCCTACCCCGAAAAGCTGCTGCGCGCACATCGTGGCCGCCGGATGCTGATGACCCCCGGCATGGTGGCGATCGGCGGGCTTCTGGCCTTTTTCACCGTGGTGTTTTCGGTGGTCGTCCTGCCCACCAGCACCTACAAGCCACAGGTATCGCCCAACTGGCTGCCGCTGGACGATACCCAGGTATCAGGCCGCGCCGTCTATCTGGCCAATGGCTGCGTTTATTGCCATAGCGGCTTCAGCCGGCCGCAGGATGTCTTCACCGGATCCTCGGCGCTTTACGCGCGCGCCTCGCAGCCGGGCGACTATGCCGGCATCAGCCAGAGCCCGAACACGCTGGGCAGTATCCGCACCGGGCCGGACATGTCGAACGAAGGCGGCACCCATCCGGATGGCTGGCACCGTTCGCATTACTGGAACGCGCGCAGCACCACACCGATGTCGGTGATGCCCCGCTTCAGCTTTCTCAGCGCCGACGAGACCGATGCGCTGATCAGCTATACGCAAAGCCAGGGCGGCAAGCTTGCGGCACTGCGCTATGCGGCGACGCAGACCGGCAACTACCTGATGCGGCTCAATGCCGGCAAGGCGGGTCTGGACGATCCCGGCGTGCCGGTGGCCGATCTGGTGGCGCAGTTGCGCGGCACGGGCGAGCTGCGCGAGAACGGCACGCCCAAGGACAAGGCACCAAGCGGCATGAGCTGGATGGACGTCTGGCACATGAACAGCTTCTCGCGATCCTACTGGCTGACCGACAACCCGCTGGAGGTCAATGCCGAGAACCTGATGCGCGGCAAGGCGACCTATATACAGCGCTGCGCGGGCTGTCATGGCCGCAATGGTGACGGCAAGGGGCCGGGCGCCGAGCGGCTGAAGGTCAAGCCCTTCGATTTCACCCAGACCAACCTGCCCTATGACACCGGCACCTCCAGCGGCATGATGTATCACCGCATCCTGACCGCCGGGCCCGGCACCGCGATGGAGAATTTCGGCACCCGCCTGTCGGTCGCCGAGATCTGGCGCACGGTGATGTTCCTGCGCACCATCCCCAATGGCGGACTGAAGGAAACCCTGCCCACCGTCGAAATGTACGAACGCTGGAATCCCCCTGAAACCGCGCTGCGCTATATCGCGGAAAACCCGATCGACGAGACCTATACCGACCTGCCGAAGACCGATGACCCGTTCATGCAGGCCGCGCGCTGGATCGCGCCCGGCATGACCGCGAACGACACGATCTATGTCGGCGGCAAGCTGCCCATCACCCTTGACCGGCTCGCCGGGGTGATCGGCGGATTGTACCGGGCCGACATCCAGCGCCGATACGACGACGCCACGGCGCGCGGCGAGGCGATTCCCGCGCTTGCCGAACTGCAGGATACGGAAGGGCTGGTGTTCCATGCACCCTGATCATTTTCAACCGCGCCGAACGGCCGCCGCCTGCGCCGCGGCCTCCGCCCTCGCCATGGCCGCCGCACCGGCATGGGCCAGCGTCTCTCCAAAGGGCGCGGAGTTCGTCATGGCGGACTGGATGCTGCTGTCGTTCCTGTCCTTTGCCGGCGCGGCGCTGGTGGTGTTCCTGATCGCGGTCCGGCGGGGAATGTTCGTCGGCATGGAAGAGGCGAAATATCCGCTGCTTTCGGTCGAAGAGCCCGATTACTACACGCCCGAATGGGCGAAGGAGGACGGTGATGCAGCCCAGTGGAAGTGATCCCGCGACGGTGGATGCGATCAACCGCTATATCTATGCCCAGTATATGGATCGCATCCCGACCGATCGCACCGAGATCCTGTGGCGCGGGCCGATCTATGAGGTGCTGTTCGCGGTCACCCTGATTGCATTCTTCTTTTCGGTTGTCTTCCTGATGCGGCTGACATTCCGTCAGCGCGCCGAACTGACCGAACTGACCTCTTTCGCCGGCCAGTTGACCGAGCGGGCGGGCATGATACGGCTGTTTTCCTATGTCGTCTGGACCGCGACGACGGTCTATGCGGCCTATTTCGCGGTCACGGCGATCTTCCGCGGTATCATCTATTGAGGTGGGTCCATGGCCGAAGGTCATTCCTATAGCTACGTCACCACCGCCACGCTGTCCGGCGATACATGGGCACGGGTACAGCCGCTGCTCGAATCCTGGAAGCCGGTGCTTCAGGATCTGCCGGGATATGCCGGAAGCGACGTGATGGCGCGCACGACCGGGAACGGCGCACTGAGAATGCATGTGCGCGTCACCTGGCTGACCCGGGAGCAGTTGGAAGAGTTCGCGGATTGCCGCTGGGAAACCGAGCGGATGATCGCCGCGACCGGGGCAGAGCCCGGCGACATGCGCTCGGAGACGTTCGAGCATTTCATCTGAAGCGACGGAAGGGCAAGATCATGGCGCAGATTTCAGCGGCCGACGCACCACCGGTGGACCTGCCGCGCCCCTTCAGCGACGACGAGATCGACCAATCCTTTCAAGTCGAGGACGACCGCTGGAGCCGTCGGGCGCAGATCGGGGACTGGTTGATCCTGGCGGCGATGATCGCCGTTTCGCTGGGCTATCACCTGGCGATCTTCGCGTTGCAGCCGGGCCTGCGCTGAGCGATGCGCGTCGAAGACATATCCAACCTCGATGCCTTGCTGTTCGTGCTTTTCCTGGCGGCGGCGTCGCTGCTTGTCTTCCGGCTCGTCCCGCGTGCCGGTCCGCGCGCCGAGGCCGAGACCTTTTCCGCCGCCGAGATCGCGCGCTATGACGGCGCCCTGACGAAATATGCGCTGACCGTCGCCGGGGCGCTGCTTGTGGGCAGCCTGCACCTTGCGGTCAAGTCGCTGCCACCCGTGGCCCGCTGGCTGGCACAGGCCGGACGCGGCGGCCACCTGGCCGCCAACATCGCCTACAGCCACATGGTGATCGTCATGGGTGGCACGATCGCGGTGACGGGTCTGACATGGTATGTCCTGCCGCGGGTTGTGCAACGCCCCCTCTACAGCGGAACGCTGGCCCAGCTGGCGTTCTGGGGCACGGTTCTGGGCGCCGGGGGGTTCTATCTGATCAACCTGTTCGGCGGCGTGACGATGGGCGCGCTGGTGCATGGCGGCATGACCGACGCCGAGGCATCGGACGCGCTTGGCATCTGGCGGACGCTGCCGACGGCGGGCGCGGCGACGCTGATGGGCGTGGGCTACTGGATTTTCGTCATCAACGTGCTGGCAACCTGCTGGCTGGGGCGCCGGGTCGCCGGTGCGCGACCGCTTGCGCATCTTGCCGGTTTCTTCGTGCTGGGCACCATCGGTCTGCTGGTCGGCACGGTGCAGGGCGTTCTGCAGGTCATGCCGGACAACGAGGAATGGCTTGCCGCTGCCGGAGTGGCCGGACGCTACATCGATCCGATCTCGCATGCCCATGTCAACCTTCTGACCGGGGTCATGATGCTGATCGGCGGCCTTGTCTTCGCCCTCGCAGACCCGCCCGCCCAGGGATCGCACGGTCGCCGCATGGCCGCGCGCGTGTTCTGGACGCTGGGGCCAGGATCGGTGGCGCTGTATCTTGCCTTTCTGGTTCTCGGCCTGACCGAGGGCAAGCTGATCGTGACCGAAGGTCTCGGCTTCGCGCAGGCGACCGAACGGCTGGGCCTCTGGCACAGCATTCCGCTTGCAGCATCCGCAGGCGTCGTCCTGTTCGGCCTGTGGTCGCTGCTGGGCGCCATCGTCATGCGCTTTGCCCGGGGCATCGGGCGACGCGCGGGCTCGGGGTTGATCTGCCTCGGCGTGGCGATCCTGATCGCGGGAACGATGCAGGGCGCGCTGCAGATTCTGCCGGAGGTCAAGAACTGGATGGTCGAGGCGGGCAGCGCCGGTGTCGCCGTCGCGCGAACCCATGCCCAGGTCAACATGCTGGGCGGCGTTCTGACGATCCTGACCGGCCTGATGCTGCGCATCGGCCGTCCGATCCTCGGGGCCGATCCCGCGCCGGAATTCGACCTGCGTCTGGCAAGACTGATGGGCGCGGGCGTGGCGCTGTATTATCTTGGCGCCCTGGCCGGAGCGATCGCAGCCGGACAGGCGATCCGTTCCGGGGCAGAACCGCAACCGGGGCTTTGGGCCTGGTTCTTCGCCTCGGGCGTCATCGCGGGCGCTTTTCTCTATGCCCGTGCGGCGGCGCTGTTGCTGGGCTTCGTATGGCGCGCGACACCGGTGCAACGGGCCGCAGGCTGGCGCATGGTCAAGGCCGAAATGGCCCGGCACGACGGGCCGCGACCACGCTGGCTGCGCCAGGTTCCGATCGCAGCACTGCTCTTGCCGGAAACGATCGGAGCCGTGACAGGCTTTCCCGGGCTGGGCTGGATCCTGTCGGGCCGCGCCCTCATCGGCGTTCCGCTGATCTTCGCTGGTCCAGCCCTGGCCTGGGCCGTTCTTCCGCTGATCCTGTCGCCCTATGGGCCGGTCGCCCGCCCCGATACGCTGTTCATCATAATCCAGGGATATCTGATCGTTTCCGCCACCTTGTCGGTCCTGACGCTTTGGGCCTGCATCAGGTCAGAGCGAAGCTTGAGGCCCGGACAGATCGCCTGATAACGAACCCGGTCTTGCGAGTCTTGCCGCACGGGGTTCGATCGTATCGTCTGAGGCTGCCACGGTCCCCGGCGGGCGGGCGCGCAAGGCATCAAGGCAGGTGCGCGTCAGTTGGGCGGAACCGCCGCCAATTTCTTGCCCGGTTTCTTGATGACGAGGAAGTAGATAAAGACCAGCGTCAGCAGGACGAAGAACAGGCTGTCGGGGTTCGTGAGGAAAGTCGTTGGATCGCCGTTGGACAAGGCCAGCGATCGCCGCAAAAATTCCTCAAGATTGGGGCCCAGAATATAGCCGAGCAGCATCGTGATCACCGGAAAGCCGTTGCGCCTCAGATGGAAGGCCAGAACACCCATGCCCAGAGCCATGAACATCTGAAAGGTCGAATAGGTGGAAACATAGCTTCCCACGACGGCCAGGATGGTGATGACCGCGTAGAGAACATCCTTGCGGACGGAGACGATCCTGATGAAATACGGACCGATCAGATAGAGCGTCAGGGGAATGAGCACGACCGCGCTGAACAGCAGGGTTGCCAGCATCGGGGCTATCAGCCCGGCCTGATCCGACATCAGTTGCGGGCCGGGCTGGATGCCGTTGATGACCAGGACGCCGAGCATGATGGCAGTGATCGGATCGCCGGGAATCCCGAAGGTCAGCATCGGAACCATGGCACCGCCACAGACGGCATTGTTGGCACTTTCAGAGGCTGCGATGCCTTTGGGATTTCCCTTGCCGAAGGTTTCCGGCTCGGAAGATGTTCGGACCGCCTCGGTATAGGCGAGAAACGAACCCATCGATCCTCCGGCACCCGGCAGCGTCCCGACGAAATAGCCGATCAGGCTGGATTTGAGATAGCAGACGAACCCGATCTTGCGAATCTCGGAAAGCGGCGGCAGAAAATCCCGCCGTCTGATCCTGACCTTTTCCGCGGCCGCCGTTGCAGCGGCGATGTCATTGGTCGAACTCGCCTGGATCAGCACTTCGGCGATGGCGAATGTCCCGATGATGACGGGCATCAGGTCGATCCCCGCGGTCAGGTTGCTGTAGCCATAGGTGAACCGGGTGATCGGTTCCATCGCGTCGAGGCCGATGGTTGCAAGCATGAGGCCAATGCAGGCTGCCAGCCCGGCCTGGGGGATGCGGCCGCGCTGCGCAATCACGACGACGACGATGGCAAAGGCCAGCAGCGAGAACTTGCCGGTCGTCTTGACGAGCAGGGAAACCTCGGCCACGAATGGCGCGACCGCGATCAGCAGCAGCGCCCCTAACGCGCCGCCGAACATGGAACCCAGGGCCGCGTGACCCAACGCCAACGCACCCTTGCCCTTCTGTTGCATGGGATAGCCGTCCAGCGCGGTCATCATCGACGATGGCGCGCCCGGAATATTGATCGTGACCGCGGTGATGCTGCCCCCGCACATGCCGGCCATATAGATGCTGGCAGAGGCCATGAGCGCTGTTTCAACACTGAGCGTGTATGTGACCGGCAGCAGCAGGGCCATCGCCAGCGTCGCGGTCAGGCCCGGAATCGCCGCAAAGATGGTTCCGATCACGAAGCCCATGACGACATAGGTCAGGTTCAGCGGATCCAGGAGCAGGGTGCTGCTGCTGATGACAAGTAAGATGAAATCCATGATCTAACCCCACAAAGTCGGGAGCCGGACCCCGAACAATTGCTGGAACATGACGTAGGCGATCACGACAATCGCCACGGATATGACAGCCTTCTGCAGCAGCTTTTCAAAAGAAGAGAAAAGCACGACAAGCACGAAAACGAAAATTCCCGACGAGATGAAATATCCGGCAGGCTTGAAGGCAATGATGTAGATGAAGATGGCCAGGACAACCCAGAGATGGGTGAAGTTTCGAGGTCCACTTGCACCGGGTTCCTTGGGTTCGGTGCGGATCTTCTGAAGAATGAGAATGCTGGAAAAGACGATTGCGGCGCCTCCCACCAGGATGGGAAAGAACGAGGGCGTCAATCCGCTTTCGGATACGGGCGCACCCAAACCGACCGCGGAAATGAAGTATCCGACAGACACTGCAAGAGTGACATAGAGAAATAGCGGGGGCCTTTTCACGAGCATCGTCTTCTCCGGGACTGGGGGTGGAACGGCGCGTCGGCGCGAAGCGCCTGCCCATGCGTTCAGGTATGAAGAAAATCGTTGGATCACGGATGCGCCAACCCGCCGCGTTGCCAGCATGGGATGACGTCGTTGGTTCGGGCGACATCCTCCACCGCCACGGCAAGCCTCGGCCGGGCCCAAGTCTCCGATACCAGATCGGAGGCTTGGGTCCCTGCAAGGATCAGAGGTCCAGTTCGTCCATGAGCTTGAACGTCTTGTCCTGAAGTTCGCCCATCCAGATCTTGACCTCGTCAGAGCCGAGCCAATCCGGAGTAACCCCAACCTGTTTCAGCCAATCCTGAAATTCTTGGCTGTCATAGGCCGTCTTGAACACGGTTTCGAGCGTCGTGACGGCCTCTTCGGGCGTGTCTTTCGGCGCTGCCAGAATGATGAAGCTACCGGTTTGCAGGTCGTAACCCTTGGAGCTGATCGTTGGCACGTCCGTATAGGTCATGTTTTGCACCGAGGTCAGTTCGACCACGCCTTTGGCATCACCCGACGAAATGATGCCGCTGAAATCGCCCAGGCTGGAAATCGCTGCATCGAGTTCGCCCGACAGAAGGGCTTCTGCCTCCGCACTGGAAGATCCGGCATAGGTGATCACGTTGAAATCGACTTCCAGCAGCTTTTCGAGCTGGATGACCGACAGATACGGACCCGATCCTTTCGGAGCGACGCCGACACGCACGGTTCCAGGCTTCGCCTTGGCCGCTTCGACCAGTTCCTCGAAGCTGTCGATACCGGAGCTTTTTGAAACGACGATCGCATCGGCTTCGGTCGTGATGCGGGCGATCGGCGTCATGTTGTCCAGGGAATAGCCGGGCACCATCTGGCCGCGCGGCAAGGTGATGACGCTGTCATAGGTCAGGACCCCGACCGTATAGCCGTCAGGACGCGAATTCGTCATCTGAATCAGACCAGTCGCGGTCAGGGCGCCGGCGATGTTCTCGACATAGATCGATTTCGGCAGGTCTTGTTCGGCGATGTTGCCGATCTTGCGCGAAATCGAATCAGCACCGCCGCCGGCGGGCCACGGAACGATCAGGCGGATATCACGGGTGGGAAATTCCGCCGCGACTGCCGAGGTGCCGATGATGCAGGCACCAAGTGCCAAGATTATTCTGCTTTTCAAGCTTTTCAAAAACATGACCTGTTCCTCCTCCAGAAATTTGATGGGATCGCGAGTGGAACGCTCGGCTGGAACATCCTCACACACGAACCCGTGCTTCCGCCGATCGTCGCCTTCGGCGCAGTAGACTTGCCCCCAAGAACTCTGCCCATCATACTAACTAATTATTACAACTCAACGGAAAAATCATCGATAAAGGCCGATTATTCCGGGGTGTAAGCAGAAATCTGTATATAATATATACAACTTGACAGGCTGCTTCGGCCAGCGCGGCGGGCATTGGCAAAAGCTGCAAGGCCCGCCGATCACCGCCATCGGCCGGATCGCGGCGTGACAACGCCACAAGAGGCTTCAGCAGAGCCCGGCGACCGAACTCGAAAGATCGACCCGCCAATCACGAAGGCGTGGTGACGGGTCGGTGGGGCCGTGACCTGCCAGGTCAGACATTCACCAGGTCGTCCGGCAACAGTTCTTCGGGAAGGTTCTGGTAGCACACAGGCCGCAGGAAGCGGCGGATGGAAAGTGTGCCGACAGAGGTGGCGCCAAAGTTTGTGCTGGCCGGATACGGACCTCCATGAACCATGGCGTCGCAGACCTCGACGCCTGTCGGAAATCCATTGGCCAGAACACGACCGGCCATTCGCTCCATCACCGGCAACAAGTCCCGGGCAAGTTCGATATCACCATCATCCATCTGAAGCGTCGCGGTCAGTTGTCCCTTGAAGCTTTCGGCGACCTCTCTCATCTGCGCCGCGTCCCTTGCCCGGATGACCAGCCCCAACGGTCCGAACACTTCTTCCGACAGATCCTGGTTGATCATCCACTCGCTGGCCGAAACTTCGAAAAGATACGGTGCGGCATTCCGACCTTGACAGGATGTGGTCAGCAGCGATCTGACCCCTGCGCCTTCCGACACCCGGCGGACGCCATTGCGATAGGCGTCGGCGATCCCGTCCGTCAGCATGGTCTGCTCTGCCACGCCCTCGAGGCCCTCGGCCGCGGATTGGACGAAAGCATCGGCGCCCTTCCCGTCAACCACGATGGCAATACCGGGATTGGTGCAGAACTGCCCGGCGCCCATGGTCAGGCTCGCCGCCCATCCCGCCCCCAGATCCGCACCCCGGGCGGCAGCGGCCTGCGGCAAGACGAACATGGGGTTGACGCTGCCAAGCTCGCCGAAGAACGGAATCGGTTCTGGTCGCGATGCGCAAAGACCATAGAGTGCGCGTCCGCCGGCAAGGCTGCCGGTGAAGCCCACGGCCTTGATCCGCGGATCTGTGACAAGCGCCTCGCCCACGATACGACTGCCCCCCTGGACGAGGCTGAAGATACCCGCGCTCATGCCAAGCTTTTCAAGCGCCGCAACGATCGCGTCACCGACGATTTCGCCCGTGCCCGGATGCGCGCCGTGACCTTTGACGACGACCGGGCACCCTGCGGCCAGCGCGGCGGCGGTATCACCACCGGCCACCGAGAATGCCAGCGGAAAATTGGATGCGCCGAAGACCGCGACCGGGCCCACCGGACGCTGCATCAACCGCAGATCGGGACGGGGAAGAGGTTTGCGATCGGGCAAGGCCGGGTCATGGCGACGATCGAGATACCCGCCGTCACGAATATGGGCAGCGAAAAGGCGCAACTGACCGGTGGTCCGGCCGCGCTCGCCCTGCAGGCGAGCTTCCGGAAGTCCGGTTTCCATACATCCGATTTCGGTAATCTGGTCGCCGCGCGCCTCGATCTCTTCTGCGATCGCTTCCAGCAGCTTCGCGCGTTGCTCGCGCGGGGTGGCGGCAAAGTCCGGAAATGCCGCATGGGCCGCGGCGCAGGCTTCGGCCACAAGCTTGGCGGAACCGGCCGAAAACTCGAAGCCCCGGCCGGTTGCCGGAGCAGAAAAGAACCGCGCCTCCGAGCCGACCCGCGCGCCTGCGATCAAGTGATTTCCGTGTGGAATGAAGGTCATGCTATCGTCCTGTCCGTTCGCGCCATGCATCGTATTTCACGAGGTTTTCGTCGTCCGTCGCCGGATAGAGACCGATGATCCCGGCGCCCGCGTTTACCTGCTCCAGCACAAAATCCTCATAGGATTCCATGTTCGTGCATTCCTCTGCGATCTCGTCGGCCAGATGGGCCGGGATCACCATCACGCCGTCACCGTCGCCCAGCATCACGTCGCCCGGAAAGACCGGTGCATCGCCGCAGGAAATCGGCACGTTGATATCCACGGCCTCATGCAGGGTAAGGTTTGTCGGCGCCGAGGGACAGGCAAAGTAGGCCGGCATGTCCAGGGCCGCGATGGCCGCCGCGTCGCGCACACCTCCGTCCGAGACCACGCCGGCAACGCCGCGTTGCCCCAGGCGGGTGACGAGAATCGATCCGGCCGTGGCCGCACGCCTGTCCTTGCGGGCATCCATCACCAGCACGTGACCTTCGGGACAGGTCTCGACCGCCACACGTTGCTTGTGGTCGCGCTCGCGGAACACGGTCAGCGGGTTGCGGTCCTCACGGGCGGGAATATAACGCAGCGTGAAGGCCTGGCCGACCATCGTGACCGGCTTGCGCTCCATCGGCACGACACCCTGCACGAACTGGTTGCGCAGACCGCGCTTGTACAGAGCCGTCGCGACAGAGGCCGTCGAGACCTTCCTCAACTTCGCGCGCGTCTCACTCGACAAGATGTAATCGCTCATATCCGTATTCCTGTCATCTGGCCCCTTGCGGCCATGGTTTTCGCAAATCCGCTCCGCTCTCCGGCACGAGGGAAAACGGCCGAAAAAACTCGATCGACTGCTCTTCAGCCGCACCTGCGCCAGGCCCGGTGACCTGGCTCTCCGACACGCCTGTGAACCTGACGGTCGGTTGGCCAGCATTGCCGCGGTTGAAACGGTCAGGTTGGTTCGCCGGAACTGCACCAGGCCATGTCGCAAGCCATGCAGGCCAGCGCGTCAGGATGGGCACAACGGCCCGTTTCCGACCTGCGACGTTCAGCGTAAAAGACCCGCACAACCTTTTGTGGCGCTCGGCAAATGAGTTCTCCCGATTTCTCCTTCCCAAGAGATCAGAAGCGTTGCTAAGCGTCGACGTCAAATTTGTCAATAGTTGTAACG
This sequence comes from Paracoccus sp. UBA5162, assembly GCF_002413585.1. Taxonomy (NCBI): domain Bacteria; kingdom Pseudomonadati; phylum Pseudomonadota; class Alphaproteobacteria; order Rhodobacterales; family Paracoccaceae; genus Paracoccus; species Paracoccus sp. UBA5162. The sequence goes on along the minus strand of NZ_DHXG01000095.1, from coordinate 786 downwards.
TAAAGAAAGGATATTCGCGGCATATCGGGGGTTTTATGCGTATTTTTCTGTCTATAGTTATTACAGAATTCGATACTCATCTCGGCTCTGCCATGCAAAGAGCGTGAACCCCAGGCTCCGGCAAAGCTGCGCTCCTCCACCTCCGCCTCCACGATCCGGTCAGTCGCAAAGGCCAGCATCTCGCGTACGAAGTCGCCCTCAGCTTGCTTCTCAACCAGCTCGATCAGCGTCATTCTGTTGTCGGTTATCGTGGGCATCCCACACTGCCGATCGGTCATATCCCAAGGCATGGTGTATCTGAGGCGGCCATCGGGTTTGTCGGCAGGGTCGGGTTGCGACGGCCAACCTGAACCGAGGGATGACCCCGATGACCAAACCCGTAACGGACCTGAGAGAGCTCGTAGAGAAAAGCGGCGATGCGGATCTGCTGCGCGAGATGATCGGCTTCGCCGCCGGGCGGCTGATGGAGCTCGAGATGGGCGGCCAGACCGGCGCCGCCTATCGCGAGAAGAGCCCCGAACGCCTGGCGCAGAGGAACGGCGACCGCGACCGGTCGACGTATCCGTCGACGGCAGACACGCGCCGGGAACGTGGAGCTGCGCATCCCGAAGTTGCGCACGGGCAGCTACTTCCCGTCGTTCCTTGAGCCTCGGCGCGCCGCAGAGTCGGTTTTGGGATTCACGCGGTCGGTTTGTCCGATTCACTGACGCCGGTGATTTGCCAGGGGGCGAAGATGACGAGGAGCCTGAGCGGCGACCTTCGCGGTCGGGTGATTGCGGCTATTGA
>NZ_DHXG01000017.1:0-18044 GCF_002413585.1 Paracoccus sp. UBA5162 | reverse complement strand
CCCTTCTGGGCCATGCCGATCTGGGCACCACCGAAATCTATACCCATGTGCTGGACGAGCGGATGCGCGATCTGGTGCTGAACCATCATCCGCTGGCCGGCGTTCCGGCGCCGGACGAATCCCTTCCCGCCAACCAGGACCGACAGGACCATGGACGACCCTCCGATTAGTTTCGACGCCGCCATCTGGCTGACCGCCGCCGCCATCGTGGTCCTGCTGGCCCTGTCCGCCTTCTTCTCGGGATCCGAGACCGCGCTGACGGCCGCCAGCCGGTCCAAGCTTCGCTCGCGCGCCGATCGCGGCGATGCGGGCGCGATCGCCGCGCTGAACGTGACCGAGGACAGCGAAAAGCTGATCGGCGCGATCCTTCTGGGCAACAATGTCGTCAACATCCTCTCGGCCAGCCTCGCCACGGCCATGTTCACGCGGCTTCTGGGATCCAGCGGCGTCGCCATTGCCACGCTGGTGATGACGGTCCTGGTGCTGATCTTCGCCGAGGTGATGCCCAAGACCTACGCGATCTCCGGCCCCGAGACGCTTGCCAGCCGGGTCGCCCGGCCGATCCGCTGGGTCACGCGGGCCCTGTCGCCCATCGTGGCCATCGTGCGCATGATCGTGCGCGGCATCCTGTCTGCTTTCGGGCTGAAGACCGATCCCGGATCCCACATGTTTTCGGTGCAAGAGGAAATCGCCGGCGCCCTGTCCATCGGCCACGCCGCGGGCGCAGTTCAGAAAGAGGATCGCGACCGGCTGCTGGGCGCGCTGGATCTGGGCAACCGCACCGTCGAAGAGATCATGCTGCACCGCTCGCAGATCCAGATGATCGACGCCGAACTGGCCCCCAGCGAAATCCTGGACCGGGTGCTGGCCAGCCCGCACACGCGGCTGCCGGTCTACAAGACCGAACGCGAGAACGTGGTGGGCGTGGTCCATGCCAAGGATCTGTTGCGCGCCGTCAACCGCGCCGTGCGCGAGGCCGGGGACGCGGCGGCGGCGCGGAACTTCGACGTCATGGCGGTGGCGATGCAGCCCTATTTCATCCCCGACACCACGGCGCTGGACGAACAGATGCGCGAATTCCTGAAGCGCCGCACGCATTTTGCGCTGGTCGTGGACGAATATGGCACCCTGCGCGGCCTGATCACGCTGGAGGATATCCTGGAAGAAATCGTGGGCGAGATCGCGGATGAACACGACACCGAGGCCGACCAGACCCTGACGCCCAATGCGCAGGGCGATTACACGGTGGATGGCGGCATGACCATCCGCGACCTGAACCGCCAACTGGACTGGAACCTGCCCGATGACGAGGCCAATACCGTCGCGGGTCTGGTCATCCACATGGCGCAATCGATTCCGGAACAGGGCCAGGTCTTTTCGTTCCACGGCTACCGGTTCGAGGTCGTCACCCGTCGCGAAAACCGCATCACCCGCCTGCGCATCCGCCCACTGGCCAACGGCGCGGCCACCAAGGAGTAGGCCGGGCCTTGCCCGTGGCGCCGTTTCCGGGCCGTCTGTCGGCGCCACCGCCCGAAACGCGAAAGGGGCGGCCCGCCCGACCGCCCCCTTGCAATTCTTTCAGCCGCCTTACTGGCTGTCGCTTTTCGCGTCTCCGATCGGCAGGGCGACAAAACGGGGCTCGCCCTCGCGGCGGATCAGCACCAGCACGGATTTCCGGCCGGCCTTGCGGGCGTCATCGATCCGGGCCTTCAGATCGGCGATGCTGGCGACCGGCTGCTGGCTGGCCTCGGTGATGACGTCACCGGCGGCCAGTCCCTTGTCGGCGGCAACGCCTTCGGGATCGAGTGCCTCGATCAGCAAACCCTTGGTGCTGGGATCGGCGCCAAGCTGGGATGCGATTTCGGGCGTCAGGGGCACCAGGCTCATTCCCAGCATTTCCTGATTGCCACCCTGGTCCGGCGTCGCGCCGCCATCGGCGTTGTTGCCGCCCACGGCGGTCTCGCGCCGACCCAGCGTCACCGACAGGGTCTTCTCGCCGTCGCCGCGCTGGACGACGACCTCGACCGCCTGGCCCGACGGCGCCTCGGCCACGCGCTTGACCAAGCCGCGCGTATCCTCGACCGGCTGACCGTCGAAGCTGGTGATCACGTCGCCTGCCTTCATCCCGGCATCCTTGGCCGGCCCGTCAGGCACATCGGTGACCATCGCACCGCGATCGGCCTTCAGTCCAAGCGCCTCGGCCATGTCTGGGGTCACGTCCTGGATCTTGACGCCCAGCCAGCCGCGACGGGTCTCGCCATATTCCTGAAGCTGGTTAATGACTTCGCTGACCACGTTGGAAGCCATCGAGAAACCGATCCCGATCGAGCCGCCGTTGGGCGACAGGATCGCGGTGTTCACGCCAATGACCTCGCCATCCATGTTGAACAGCGGACCCCCGGAATTGCCCCGGTTGATCGCCGCGTCGGTCTGGAGAAAATCGTCATAGGTGCCCGACAATTCGCGATTCCGCGCCGAGACGATCCCGGTCGAGGCCGAGAACCCCTGCCCCAGCGGGTTGCCGAGGGCCATGACCCAGTCGCCCACGCGGGCCTTGTCGGAATCGCCGAACTTCACGAAGGGCAGCGCGCTGTCGCTGTTCACCTTCAGCAGCGCCAGGTCGGTATTGGGATCGGTCCCCACCACCTTGGCGGGCAAGGTCTTGCCGGAATATAGCTCGATCTCGATCTCGTCGGCGCCGTCGATGACGTGGTTGTTGGTCACGATGAAGCCGTCGGCGGAAATCACGAAGCCCGAACCCAGTGAATTCGATCGCTGCGGCATCTGCCGGCGCGGCTGACCGTGCTGCCCGGGCTGGCCGGGTTCGCCAGGCTGGCCCTGAAAGCCGAAATCGCGGAAAAGTTCGGAAAACGGGCTGCCTTCGGGAAAGGTCGGCCCGCCGGCCGGCTGGGTCACGACCGAGGTCGTGGTGATGTTGACGACGGCGGGGGCGACCTTCTCGACCAGATCGGCAAAGCCGCCGGGCATCATCTGCGACGATTGCTGCGGCGAAACCGTCGTGTCCAGAGGCTTGTTGTTGTTCGCCGCTTCCTGCGCCTGCTGGCTGACTTGCGGCGAGACGTCGGAGTTGCTCTGCTGCGCGCCGGCCACGCCAAGGCCTATGGTCAGCGCCAGGGCAGAGGCGGTCAGAAGATGCTTGGGGGAAGGCGTTTTCATTATGGATGTCCTCTTGATTCAATCACTGCGCCGGGGCGAGGCCGTCCCGGAACTCGACTGAATACAAACGGGATCCGCCTCCGAGTTGCAAATAAACCACGCTCTCGCAAAGTGAACTGATCGTGACATTTGTTTCAACATCCCGCGTCCCCGTTCCATCCGCGCAATCCTGCACCGATTCTGCCGATGATACCAGAAATCCGTGGCGCCATGCCGGGGAAGGAAACGGACCGGGCGCTGCCCGGTCCGGTCGCTGCCGCTGGGCGCGAAGCCGCGCGGCACGCGCGGCGGGAACGCGAAGGGGGATCCGGGACCGGCGTCGAGCGGAAACGAAAAAAGGGCGAATGCCGCACGGCATCCGCCCCGTCCTTCTCTGTCGCCGCCACCCGGCCTCAATTGCCGCCGGTCGTGTCCCCCGCGGTTCCGTTCCGGGGCCGCGCTGTATCGGAACTGCCGCCAGCCTCGGGCGCCGGATCGGCGGCGGGCGTCTGTTCGGCGGGTGCCGCGGCGGGTGCCGGCGTCTGCGGTTGAGACGATTGCCCGGCCCCGCCGGCGGAAGCGTCACCAGCCCCCGGGGTCGTTTCGGGCGCCGCTGTCTGGCCAGCGGGCTGATCGGCGGTCGCCGAGCCCCCGGTCATGGGGCGGACCACCTCGGACGGCCTTTCGGGCGGGGTGGCCAGGCTTTCGGGAACCGGTGTCAGCTTGACGCCCGCGCTTTCGCCCAGGGGCTTGCCTTCGCGGTCGGTCACGGTCGGCGTCACCAGATCCTCTTCCTCAGTCGTCGCTGCGCCATCGGCACCGCGCGCGGCATTGCTTTGCGCCGAGGAACCGGGCGGCGTGGCCACCGGGGCGGGATTGGCCCGGCTTGCGCCATCGTCGCGCAGATAGCTGAAGAACTCGCCGTCGGGCTGGATCACCATGCTGCTGTTCTGGCCCTTCAGCGCGCGTTCATAGGAGGTCATCGAGCGCGTGAAGGCAAAGAATTCCGGATCGCGGCCGAACGCGTCGGCATAGATTGCGTTGCGTTCCGCATCCGCCTCGCCGCGAACGATCGAGGCGCGCTTCTGGGCTTCGGAGGTCAGCTCGACCACGGTCCGGTCGGCAGCCGCGCGGATGCGCTGCGCGGCCTCTCCACCACGGGCAATCTCGTCCGCCGCCTCGCGCTGACGTTCCGCCCGCATCCGGGCATAGGTCGCGGTCAGGTTCTGTTCGGGCAGATCGGTCCGGGTCAGGCGCACGTCGATGATCTCGACGCCAAGGCCGGTCGAATTGTTGCGCGCCTCGTCGCGGATCTGGTTCATCAGCCCGGTCCGGTCATCCGACAGCACGCTGGTCGAGGGAACCGAACCCAGAACCTCGCGGATGGCGGTGTTGACGATCGGCTCCAGCCGGCCAAGGGCGGTCTGGATGCCGCCGGTGCCGACGGCCTGCCGGAAGCGCACCGGGTCGGTGATCCGCCAGCGAGCGAAGGCGTCGACGACCAGCCGCCGATCGTCCAGCGGTGTCACCTCCAGCGGCGAGGTGGGCAGGCCCAGGATACGATCGTCGTATTTCGCGACGTTGTCGAGGAACGGCACCTTGACGCCAAGGCCGGGCTGCTCTTGCACATCGACGACCCGGCCAAGGCGCAGCACCAGCGCCTTCTCGCGTTCGTCGACAATGAAGATCGAGGACATGGCGACGACGCCCACGACGATCAGCGCGGGGATCGCCAGCGCGGAAATGGTCAGTCTGCGGGCGGCCATCAGTTATTCCCTCCGGTCGTCATGTTGCTGCGATTGGTATTGTCGGTCTGGCTGGCGCCATTGCCCGAACCCGAACCGGATCCGGATGGCCGCCGCAGCTGATCCAGCGGCAGATAGGGCACCACGCCCGATCCGTTCGCGCCGCCGCCGATCCCCTCGCCGATGATGACCTTGTCCACACTTCCCAGAACATTTTCCATTGTTTCCAGATACATCCGGCGGCGGGTGACCTCGGGGGCCTTGATATATTCCTCGTAGATCGAATTGAAACGCGCGGCCTCGCCCTGGGCGTTGTTGACAGCCTCGGCGCGATAGCCCTCGGCCTGTTCCAGCGTCGCGGCGGCATCACCGCGGGCCTGGGCCAGGACGCGGTTGGCATAGGCGTCGGCCTCTTTCTCCAGCCGGTCGCGTTCCTGCTGCGCGGCCTGCACCTCGCGGAAGGCGTCGATCACCTCGCCCGGCGGGTCGGCCCGGTCGAGGTTGACGCGGACCACGTTGATCCCCGACTGATAGGCGTCCAGCGTGCGCTGCACCGCATCCTTCAGGTCATTGGCGATGGAGCCGCGATCGCGGTTCAGGATCGGCGCCAGTTCCGACCGCGCGATGATGTCGCGCATGGCCGATTCGGCGACCGCCCGGATCGTGTCGGCCGGATCGGCAAGGTTGAACAGGAATTTCTCGGGATCCGAGATGTTCCAGACGACCTGATATTCCATGTCCACGATATTCTGGTCGCGGGTCAGCATCAGCCCGCTGTCCATCGGACCGGACCGGCCGGTGCCGATCTCGGTCACGCGTTCATTGGTGACGGGGACGACTTCTGCGGTGACGAAAGGCCAGGGCGCAAAGTTCAGACCCTCGCTGCCCACCGCAACGGCGCGGCCGAACAGGAATTCGACGCTTTTCTCGTTGGTCTGGACCCGGTAGAAACTGGCAAAGGCCCACAGGCCAAGCGCGACCAGCCCGCCCAGCACCAACGTCGAGCGGTTGAAGCCGAAGCCCGGCCCCGACGGCCCGCGACCCGAACCGTTCGGACGGCCGCCGCCGCCGCCACGCCCGCCCATCAGCACGCGCAGACGTTCCTGGCCCTTCTTCATCAGTTCCTCGATCTCGGGCATCTGTTCGCCGCCGCCGGGCCGGCGCGGACCCTTCGGCGGCTGATCGTTGCCCCAGGGGCGGTCCGACGGGCGCTTGCCGCGATCCTCGTCATCCCCGCCGCCATTTCCGCCGCCGCCCCACGGGCCCTGACTTGCCATGCGCTCGATCTTCCTTTCGTCGATGAATTTCCCTGACTGACACTTAAGGGGCCGGGGCCGATGGTCAACCCTTGCCGGCCAGCCGGTTTCCCCGGCCGCCTGCGGCACGGGGCCGCGCCTCCATCCGTCAGACCGCCATCGTTTCGATCCGGTGCCGGCGGACCGGATGCCGCATCGTCACCAGTTCCTCGGCCGCGGTCGGATGGACGGCGATGGTTGCATCGAACTGCGCCTTGGTCGCGCCCAGGGTGATCGGGATCGCGGCCAGCTGGATCATCTCGCCCGCCTCGGGGCCGAAGATCTGGCAGCCCAGCACGCGGTCGGTCTCGGGTTCGACCAGCAGCTTCATCATCGTGCGCGCGTCCGAACCGGCGAACATCGACCGCATCGGTCTGAAGGTGGTTGCATAGACATCGACCGATCCCGCCACGCGGGCCTGTTCCTCGGTCAGCCCGACCGTGCCCAGTTCATGCGGGCGCAGATAGACGGCGCTGGCGACGATGCCGTGATCGACCTTGCGCGGGCCATCGCCGAAGATCGTGTCGGCGAAACTGTGCCCCTCGCGGATGGCGACCGGGGTCAGGTTGACCCGGTCGGTGACATCACCCACCGCGAAGATCGAGGGAACCGAGGTCTGCGACCATTCGTCCACCGCGACGGCACCGTTCGCCCGCAGCGTCACCTCGGTCCGTTCCAGGCCCAGATCCTGGCTGTGCGGCGCGCGCCCGGTCGCAAAGATCACCCGGTCCACGATTTCGTGGCTGCCATCGGCAAAATGCACCGCGATCCGGCCGTTCCGTTCGTCCAGCCGCGACGGCGTCAGGCCCAGCCGCAGATCGATCCCGATATCCTGAAGCTGCCGCGTCGCCATCTCGCGCGCTTCCAGATCGAAGCCGCGCAGCACCGCGTCGCCGCGATAGGTCTGGATGACATCGACGCCCAGCCCGTTCAGGATGGTCGCAAACTCGCAGGCGATGAAGCCGCCACCGACGATCAGCGCGCGCTGCGGCAGGGTTTCCATCAAGAACAGGTCGTCCGAGATCATCCCCAGTTCCTGACCCGCGATGCCCGGCCAGACGGGCCGGCCGCCGGCGGCGATCAGGATGTGCTTGGCGCTCAGCCGCGTGCCATCGGCCAGTTCCACCTCGTGATGGCCGGCCAGCCGGGCGCGCTGGTGGTGGATCGTCACCCCGGCCTTTTCGGCGTTGGTGGTATAGGCGCGCTCCAACCGGTCCAGTTCCGCATCCAGTTTCTCGCGGAAGATCTGCCAGTCAAAGCGACCGGACTCGGCATCGCTCCAGCCATAGCCGCGCATTTCCTCGGCCATCAAGCCGGCCTGACTGGCAAAGATCATCAGCTTCTTGGGCACGCAGCCGCGAATGACGCAGGTGCCGCCCATGCGGCTTTCCTCGGCCAGTCCGACCCTGGCGCCATGTTCACCCGCCGCGATGCGCGCCGCGCGCACCCCGCCCGAGCCGCCGCCGATGACGAAGAGATCGTAATCGAAACCCATCAGAACTGCTCTCCCTCGCCGGCCAGGAAATCGGCATCCATGCCCGCGTCGCGGTTCAGTTCCACGACGCTGCCATCAGCCTTGCCAATGATGGCCAGATCGCACATGCCGAGGAACAATCCATGTTCGACCACGCCCGGAATGGCCGACAGCGCATGGGCCAGCGCGACCGGCTCGGGGATCGCATCCAGATGCAGATCCAGGATCCAGTTGCCCTCGTCGGTCAGCCAGGGATCGCTGCCCCGCAGCCGGTGCATGACGTCGTGTCCGCCAAGGCCCAGATCGTCCAGCGCCCGGCGGATCAGCTTGCGCGTCGTCTCGAAGCCGAATTGCAGCACCTCGACCGGCAGGGGGAACTTGCCCAGCTGATCGACGATCTTGCCGGGATCGGCGATCACCACCATGCGGTCACTGGCGGCGGCCACCACCTTTTCGCGCAGATGCGCGCCGCCGCCGCCCTTGACGAGATGCAGATCGGGATCGACCTCGTCGGCACCGTCGATGGTCATGTCGAGCCAGCCGAGCTGATCGAGGCTTTCGATGCCTATGCCGTTGCGCAGGGCCAGATCGGCGGTCGTCTTCGAAGTCGCCGCACAGCGCAGCTTCAGACCCTCGGCCTGCACGCGGGCGCCCAGCAATTCGACCATGATGCTGGCGGTCGAGCCGGTGCCGAGACCCAGCTTCATGCCGTCCTCGACCAGGGCCACCGCGGCGCGGGCGGCGGCCAGCTTGGCCGGATCGGGTTCTTGCGGCATGAGCGGATCTCCTTCGAAGGCTGTTCCGGCGCTGTATAGACCAAGGCAGGCGCAAGGGCGAGAGGCGCCTTCGATCCCCGCTCGGGCATGCCGCGCGCCCGACGAGGGGGCGGACCGGGGCCCAGCCCCGGCCCGGTCGCTGCCGCTGGGCCTTGAAGCCGCGCGGGACGCGCGGGACGCGACCTCAATCCCCCGCGGACCCGCCCGACGCCGCGCCCGCCTCCGGCAGGATCACGGTGAAGCGGCTTCCCTGGCCTTTCGTGCTTTCGATCCGGAAGCGGCCGCGATGACGGTTCACGATATGCTTGACGATGGCGAGGCCGAGGCCCGTCCCCCCCTGCGCCCGCGAACGGTGGGTATCGACGCGATAGAACCGCTCGGTCAGGCGCGGAAGATGGATCTCGTCGATCCCCTCGCCGCGATCCTCGATCGCGACCGCCCAGCCGGGACCGCGCAGCATCGGCTCGTGCGGGATGCGGCGCAGATGCAGGCCGAGATACCCCCCCTCGCCGCCATATTTCAGCGCATTCTCGACCAGGTTCTGAAACACCTGCACAAGCTGATCGGCATCCCCCGCAAGCCGCTGGCTGCCGTCGAGTCCCGTTGCCTCGACCCGCACATCCAGGGCCTCGGCGGCCGGGCCCATCGTCGCCAGCACCCCGCGCAGCAGCAGCGGCAGATCGACCAGGGTCTGCGGACGGCGGCGCTCCTCGGCCTGGACCCGGCTCAGCGACAACAGATCGCCGACCAGCCGGTTCATCCGTCCCGCCTCGCGTTCCATGATGTCCAGAAACCGCGCGCGCGCCTTGTCGTCGTTGCGCGCCGGGCCGCGCAGGGTCTCGATGAACCCGGTCATCGCGGTCAGCGGCGTTTTCAACTCGTGGCTGACATTGGCGACGAAATCGCGGCGCAGTTGTTCCCCCTCTTCGGCGGCCGAGCGGTCGAGGATGGCGACGACGGCGCCCGCACCCAGCGAGGGGGCAAGTCGCGAAACGGTGATCTCGGCGGCGACATCGCGGCGGTCGGCGGCAATCTGGGCGCGCAGGACCGCCCCTCCCTCGGGCGGGGTCGGCAGCACGGGATCGGGCGGCGGCGCGGGGTGGCGGTCCGGTGCCAGCACCCGGTCCAGCGCCTGAAGCACGGCCGGATGGCGGATGACGGTGACGAAGGGACGGTCCAGCAGATTCGGGCCGAACAGCGCTTCGGCGGCGGGATTGGCGCCGATCATGCGGGCCTGCGCATCGACGATCAGCACCGGCAGCGGAATGCCGTCCATGATCCCGGCCACGCGCCTGCACGCCTCGCGCGTCATCGCAGCTTCAGTCCAGCCGCCGCAGACCGGCGCGGAAGCGCGCCGCATTGGCGCGATAACGGGCCGCAGAGCGCAGCAGGTCCGCCTGCGCCGCCTCGTCCAGCATCCGCACCACCCGGCCCGGCGCGCCCATGACCAGCGCGCCCGCCGGGATCTGCTTTCCCTCGCCGATCAGCGCCCCCGCGCCGATCAGCGCCCCCGCCCCGATCACCGCGCCGTTCAGGATGGTCGCGCCCATCCCGACCAGCGCGCCCGCGCCGATGGTGCAGCCATGCAGGATCGCGCGGTGGCCGATGGTGCAATTTGGCCCGACGACCAGCGGATGACCCGGATCGGTGTGACAGACGCAGAGATCCTGAAGGTTCGATCCGCGACCCAGCCGGATTTCCTCGTTGTCGCCGCGCAGAACCGCGCCCCACCAGACCGATGCACCCGGTTCCAGCACCACCCGCCCGATCAACTGCGCGTCGGGGGCGGCCCAGGCGTCGCCGTCCAGTCGCGGTGCGATTCCGTCCAGTTCCCAGATCATGCGCCCTACCCCTCCATCAGCCGCTTCACGAAGGCCCCAAGGCCGCCCTGCCGATCCCGGCGCAGACGCTCGGCGGTCAGGATCGCGCGCAGATGTGCCTCGGTCCGGTCAAGATCGTCATTGACCAGAACATAGTCATATTCGGCCCAATGGCTGATCTCGGCCCGGCTCTTGGCCATGCGGCCGGCGATCACCGCCTCGCTGTCCTGACCGCGCGCGCGCAACCTCCGTTCCAGTTCCGGCAACGAGGGCGGCAGCACGAAGATCGACACGACATGCCCGCCCAGGGCCGAGGCGCGGATCTGCTGGCCGCCCTGCCAGTCCACGTCGAACAGCGTGTCGCGGCCCTCGTTCATCGCCGCCTCGACCGGCGCGCGGGGCGAGCCGTAGAAATTGCCGAAAACCTCGGCATGTTCCAGCATCTGCCCGCGGCTGACCAGGGCTTGGAAATCCCGTGGCGTGATGAAATGATAATGCTGACCATCGATCTCGCCGGGCCGGGGCGCACGGGTCGTGGCCGAGACCGAAAAGCGCAGGGCCGGATCCCATTCCATCAGCCGTCGCGCCAACGTCGATTTGCCCGCGCCCGAGGGAGAGGACAGGATGATCAGCAAACCCGTTCGATCCATCGGCACCCTTTCCCGGTGGCATCCCTGTGTCGCCGCCGGGGATGAACCAGCCCGCCTTCGTGGTCAAGTCCCGGCCCCGTCGCGGCGCGGAAAGTCTTAACCATTCGTTAGGAATCGACTCGGCAAGCGTGCTGCGATTGACATAGGATCACAGCGGGACCGATTGTTTTCCGGTCCCTGTGCAAGGTGACATGTGAGGGTTTTCCGTTGGCAGACGAAAAGGGCAACAGCGATCGTGACGGGCCCGATCCGGCATCCGGTTCGGCCCAGTTGCTGCGGCTGGCCGATTACGACCGGGTGCAGCCCGGACACATCATCGCCGAGATGCGCGATTACTGGCACGGCCTGCGGCGCGGCCGCGCCATCCCCGCACGCAGCGATGTCGAGCCGCGCGGGATCAGCCGCGCCCTGGACTACGCCTTCATTCTTGAACGGATCGCGCCCGGGGCCGCGCGGATGCGCCTTGCCGGCCGCCACCTGATCGACCTGATGGGAATGGAGGTGCGCGGGATGCCGATCTGCGCCTTCCTGCAATCCAGTTCCCGGGGACGCCTGTCGGATGTGCTGGAATCGGTCTTCAAGGCGCCGCAGATCGCCGAACTGACGCTGCATTCCAGGGGTGAATATGCCCGGCCCGAACTGAACGCGAGGATGCTGCTGCTGCCGCTGAGATCCGATCTCGGCGATGTGACCCGGGCCCTGGGGTGCCTGATCTCGGATGGCGAGACCGGTGTGGCGCCGCGCCGTTTCGATCTGGTCGCGGACAGGGTGCTGCCGATCATCGAGGGGGGCACGACCGTCGCGCCATCGCCTTCGGGCTTTTCCGAGCCGCCATCGCGCTTTGATGGCATGGATACGCCAAAACGGCGGCGGGGCGATGCGAAGGGCGCCCCTGCCGCGCCCCTGCCCGATCCAGGCCGCACAGCGACACCCGAGGAACGGCGGGCCGGCTTTCGGGTCGTGACCGACTAGTGCACGCACCCATCCATGACGAACGCGGTTTTCTTTCTGTGAAAGAGGAAAGCAGCCGGTCCCAGCGTTGCGACGAACTGACAGAGTTCTAAAGGTCGACGACCAGGCCGCTCTTGCCGTCCTCGACCGCGACGCCCGCCGAGGACGCGACCGGATCGAACGGTTCTTGTCGAAACGCAAGCATTGCCGGGCCATCGCGACCGGATTCGAGAAACACGATGACAATTTCCTTGCCCTCGTCAAACGCACCGCAACACGCATCTGGTTTCGCGTTCATGAGCCGGTGACCCGGGCCTGCGCCGCACGGCTTGCAACAGGACCGCATCGCCCCTAACAGAACGGGAACAGTCATTTGCCCCCGGAGGGAAAGCCATGGATATCGAAGCCCGCCGCGAAGCCGACCCGCAGCACTGGAAACTGGCCAGCGCGATCCGCGTCCTGGCGATGGACGCGGTCGAGGCCGCCAGTTCCGGCCACCCCGGAATGCCGATGGGCATGGCGGATGTCGCGACAGTGCTGTTTCGCAAGCACCTGACATTCGACGCCTCGGATCCGCACTGGTTCGACCGCGATCGTTTCGTGCTGTCGGCCGGCCATGGTTCGATGCTGCTCTACGCGATGCTGCACCTGACCGGCTATGCCGACATGACGATGGATCAGATCCGCAATTTCCGCCAGCTGGGCTCGATCACCGCGGGTCATCCCGAATACGGCCACGCAACCGGGATCGAGACGACGACCGGCCCGCTGGGCCAGGGCCTGGCCACCGCCGTCGGCATGGCCATGGCCGAAGAGGCGATGCGCGCGGAATTCGGCGCCGAATTATGCGATCACCGCACCTGGGTCATCGCCGGCGACGGCTGCCTGATGGAAGGGATCAGCCAGGAGGCGGTGGCGCTTGCCGGCGCGCAGAGGCTGGGTCGGCTGGTCGTGCTGTGGGACAACAACGACATCACCATCGACGGCCGGGTCAGCCTGTCCGACAGAACCGATCAACGTGCCCGGTTCGAGGCTTCGGGCTGGCGCGTGCTGTCCTGCGATGGACACGATGTCGCCGATATCGAACGCGCCCTGTCCAAGGCCGCCACGGATGACGGCCGACCGGTCCTGGTCGATTGCAAGACCATCATCGGCTTTGGCGCGCCCAACAAGTCCGACAGCGCCAAGGCCCATGGCTCGCCCCTCGGCGCCGAGGAAATCGAGGCCGTCCGCCGCGCCCTTGGCTGGACCGCGCCGGCCTTCGAGATCCCCGACGACATCCTGTCCGACTGGCGCGAGATCGGCGCGCGGGGCGGCAAGGCGCGCAAGGCCTGGGAAGACCGCGTCGAAGCCCTCGCATCCGACAACCGCGAGGAATTCCGCCGCCGGACCGGGAACGGCGCCAATCCGCACCTGGTGCCGACCATCGTGGCGCTGAAGACGCAGGCGGCCGAAAGCAAGCCCAAGATTGCCACCCGCAAGGCCAGCGAGAACGTGCTCGAGGTGCTGAACCCGCACATGCCCGAGAATTTCGGCGGCTCGGCCGACCTGACCGGCTCGAACAACACCCGCACCCCCGATCTGGGCATCTTCGGACCCGAAGACCGGATGGGCCGCTATATCCACTACGGCATCCGCGAGCACGGCATGGCGGCGGCGATGAACGGGATCTGGCTGCATGGTGGCTTTCGCCCCTATGGCGGCACCTTCCTGACCTTCACCGATTACGCCCGCGGCGCGATCCGCCTGTCGGCGCTGATGGGCCTGCCCGTCATCTATGTCATGACCCATGACAGCATCGGCCTGGGCGAGGACGGGCCGACCCACCAGCCGGTCGAACATCTGGCCATCGCGCGCGCGACGCCGAACATCCTGACCCTGCGACCCTGCGATCAGGTCGAGACCGCGGAGGCCTGGGAACTGGCCCTGACGCAGACCGCCCGCCCCACGATCATGGCGCTGTCGCGGCAGGGACTTCAGGCCCTGCGCACCAGCCATCAGGACGAGAACCTGTCGGCCAGGGGGGCCTATGTGCTGCGCGAGGCCTCGGGCGGGAAACCCGCGGTGGTGCTGATGGCATCGGGCTCCGAGGTCGAGATCGCGGCGACCGCCCGCGACACGCTGGAGGCCGAGGGCACACCCGCCCGCGTCGTCTCGGTTCCCTCGATGGAATTGTTCCGCGATCAACCCTCCGCCTATCGCGAAGAGGTTCTGCCGGCCGGCACCGTGCGCGTCGCGATCGAGGCCGCGGTGCGCCAGCCCTGGGACTGGCTGCTGCTGGGCGAACGTGGCCGCGAGGAGAAATCAGATTTCGTCGGCATGACGGGCTTTGGCGCCTCGGGGCCCGCACCCGCGCTCTACAAGGAATTCGGGATCACCGCCGACAATGTCGTGGCCAGGGTGAAGGCGATGCTGTGAGGCGACATTTCGCCTTCGGCGAGGGTATTTGGACAACAGAGAAGCCGCCGCTTCTTCGTTGCTCAAATACCCATGACGCCCACAGCTGATGCGAGTCCTGGCGCGGGCCTTCGCGCTGATGGCGCGCGAACGTGACGGCCCTCGCCAGCCGCGGCCCGCACAGACGGCGGGAATCGTCTTTCTTCTGGCCGCGATCATCGGTTTCACGCTGATGGACGCGACCGCCAAGCATCTGACCCGAACCTATCCTCCGGCACAGATCGTCTGGGCACGATTTCTGGGAAATCTTCTGATCTTTCTGGCGATCTTTCGCGGACGGGTCTTCGTTTTGATGCGGTCGCGCCAGCCGGGCCTGCAACTGGCGCGCGCGGGGATGCAGCTTGCCTCGGTCGGGTTGTTCTTCACCGCGCTGCAATTCATCGGGCTGGCCGAGGCGACGGCGATCATGGATCTGAACCCGGTCCTGATCACGCTGGGTGCGGCGCTGTTTCTGGGCGAGGCGATCGGGCCGCGCCGGATCGCCGGCATCGCTGCGGCGCTGATCGGGGCGCTGATCATCATCCGGCCGGGCCTTGGCGTGTTCCAGCCCGCGGCCCTGCTGCCGCTGGCCGGTGCCTTCACCTATGCGGCGGGGGCGCTGCTGACAAGGATCGTCCGGGCGGATTCGGTGGCGACCTCGGTGCTGTGGTCGGCGGTTCTGGGCACGGTGGCGACCTCGGCGCTGGTGCCGTTCTTCTGGCTTCCGGTCGCGGCGGGCGATCTGTCGGCCTTCGCGGCGCTGGCGCTGTTCGGCACCGCCAGCCAGTATTTCCTGGTGCGTGCCTTCACCGTTGCCGAGGCCGGCGTTCTGGCTCCGTTCGGCTATACCGGTCTTGTCTGGGCGGGATTCTGGGGCTGGCTGTTCTTCGGACAATTGCCGGATCGCTGGACCGTCGCGGGCGCTGCGCTTATCGTCGGCGCGGGCCTCTACGTCTGGTCGCGCGAGGCCGGTGCCGCCCGGAAGGACCGATGAGCGACGACGACAGGACATCCTTCACCGACCGCCTGGCGAACGCCGCCTTTCTGGCGGTGATGGCGGCGGCGCGGCTGCTGCCCTATGATCGCAGGATACCGGTGATGGGCTGGGTGTTCGCCCATCTTCTGGCCCCGGTCGCGGGCTGGCGGCGGCGGATTCGCGACAATCTGGCGCTGGCCAGGCCCGATCTGGATCACGAGGCGGTCGAAATCCTGGTCCGGGCCGTGCCGGAGAACACCGGCCGGTCGCTGGCCGAGATCTATTCCGGCGACGCCTTCACTGCCCGGATACGCGCCTCGGATCCGCTGGAGGGTCCGGGCCTGCCGGCGCTGGAGACGGCGTTCGAGACCGGGCGACCGGTCATCATCGCCTGCGCGCATTTCGGCAATTACGACGCCATGCGCGCCGCCCTCGCCGGTCGCGGCTGGCCGGTCGGCGCGCTTTATCGCCCGATGAACAACGATGCGTTCAACCGTCACTATGTGCCCACCATCAGCGCCATCGCCGAACCGCTGTTTCCGCGCGGGCGTGGCGGGCTGGCCGCGATGCTGCGCTTTCTCAAGGGCGGCGGCTGGCTGGCCCTGGGCTTTGACCAACATGACCGGCACGCGCCGGAACTGCGCTTCTTCGACCTGCCGGCCAGGACCGTGCTGACCCCGGCCGAGTTGGCGATCCGCTATGACGCGCTGATCCTGCCGGTCCACGGTATCCGGCAGCCCGATGGTCTGTCCTTCCGTGTCCATGTTGGCGAACCGCTGGAAAAGGCCGCTCCGGACCGGATGATGCAGGCCCTGAATGACGATCTGGAAATGCTGGTCCGCCGGCATATGGATCAATGGTTCTGGGTGCACCGGCGCTGGAAATGAAGCCCCTGCGACAGCGCACAGCCGATGTGCGCGAACCGGCATTGCCTGCCGCGCAGGCCGACCATATCTGCCGGCAGAAGCGCGCGGCATGACGGTCGCGAGAAAGGATTATCCATGAAAAAGATCGGTTTCCTGTCCTTCGGGCATTGGGCGCCCGAGCCCGGCTCGCAGGTGCGTTCGGCCAGCGATGTCCTGCTGCAATCCATCGATCTGGCCGTCGAGGCGGAAAAACTGGGCCTCGACGGGGCCTATTTTCGCGTCCACCATTATGCGCGGCAACTGGCCTCGCCCTTTCCGCTGCTGGCTGCGATCGGTGCGCGGACATCGACGATCGAGATCGGCACCGGCGTGATCGACATGCGCTATGAAAACCCGCTTTATATGGTCGAGGATGCCGGCTCGGCGGATCTGATCGCGGGCGGGCGGCTGCAACTGGGGATCAGCCGCGGCTCGCCCGAACAGGTGATCGAGGGCTGGCGGCATTTCGGCTATCAGCCCGCCGAGGGGGAAACCGACCAGGACATGGCCCGCCGCCATACCGAGGTCTTCCTGCAACAGCTGGAAGGCAAGGGCTTTGCGCGCCCCAATCCGCGCCCGATGTTTCCCAATCCACCCGGGCTGCTGCGCCTGGAACCCCATTCCGAGGGGTTGCGGGACAGGATCTGGTGGGGATCGGCCTCGGATGCGACGGCGGTCTGGGCCGCGCGGATGGGAATGAACCTGCAAAGCTCGACCCTGAAGGTCGATGAAGGGGGCGAGCCGTTCCACGTCCAGCAGGCCCGCCAGATCCGCGCCTATCGCGCGGCATGGATCGAGGCCGGACACGCGCGCGACCCGCGCGTTTCGGTCAGCCGCTCGATCTTTGCCTTGGTCAGCGACATGGACCGGCGCTATTTCGGACGCGGCGGCAAGGACAGCGACCAGATCGGCAATATCGACAATTTCCGCGCGGTCTTCGGCCGCTCCTATGCGGATGAACCGGATCGGCTGGTCGAGGCGCTGCGCCAGGACGAAGCCATCGCCGAGGCCGATACGCTGTTGCTGACGGTGCCGAACATGCTGGGCGTCGAATACAACGTCCATGTCCTCGACGCGATTCTGAAACACGTGGCCCCTGCCCTCGGCTGGCGGTGATCACGTGCCCGGCGCGCCAGCGCGCGCCGGGTTGTCGCTGCGGGCGCCGGGATTCGGCGTCCAAGCCGCGCACCCGGCGGTGGTGCCGACGCCGACCCCTAGTCGTGGCGGATCACCATGGTCCGGGTCGCGGCAAATTCGTAGAGCGCATCGAACCCCTTTTCGCGGCCATGGCCTGATTTCTTCATGCCGCCGAACGGCAACTCGATCCCGCCGCCCGCGCCATAGGCGTTCACGAAGACCTGCCCGACCATGATCTGCCGGGCGACTCGGATGGCGCGGCTGCCATCGCGCGACCACACCCCGGCGACAAGGCCGTAATCGGTATCGTTGGCAAGGGCGATTGCATCGGCTTCGTCGGAAAAGGTCATCAACGACAGGATCGGGCCAAACACCTCCTGCTGCGCCAGCGGGTGATCGCGCGGAACCGGGCCGTAGGCGCGGGGGGCGACGAAATTGCCGTCCCGCGCGGCCTGCGGATCGATCCGGCCCTCGGCGATCAGCGGGATGCCATCGGCATCGGCGCGATCGCAAAAGCGGCGGACCCGCTGCATCTGTTTCGGCGAGATCAGCGGCCCGAGATCGCGATCCGCATCCTGCGGGGCTGCGGTCAGGGCGGGAAAATCGCGACGCAGGCGTTCCGTCACCGCCTCGGCGATGCCGTCCTGAACCAGAAGCCGCGCCCCGGCCGAACAGGTCTGTCCCGCATTCTGGGTGATCGCCTTCAGGACCACCGGCATGGCA